>JAYROD010000001.1:0-1586 GCA_041911835.1 Fimbriimonadaceae bacterium
CCTGCCGCAATCGCCATTTTGAGCTTTTCTTAACATTGGCTGAAGACGCAGACCGGCACCTGACAGGGCCGGATCCGCAGCAGGGGCTCAAGCGACTGGGTGTTGAGTACGACAACTTTCGAGCAGGATTCGAGTGGTGCTCTAGAGTTGGAGGGAATCACGGGGCCGGTCTCAGACTTGCTGGAGCTCTCGTGCGACTCTGGCGTTCCCGCGGACACATTACCGAGGGGCTCGCCCGACTGACCGGCCTCCTGGCTGAGGATCAAGGAGATCAGATCACGATCGTCCGAGCGAAAGCGCTTGTCGCAGCAGGCGACTTAGCCAGACTACAATGCGACTTTGCCGGCGTCAGGAAACTGACCGGGCAGGCCTTGGTGATCTACCGGCGGTTTGACGACAGAATTGGCATCGCTATCTCGTTGGCCAGTCTTGGGATTGCGGCTTTCGAGCAATGCGACTATGTGTCAGCGCGAGCATTTCACGAAGAGAGCCTGACCGTTGGGCGTGAGTTGGGTGATCAGGTGCGAATTGCCGCGGCCCTGGGCAACCTTGGCTGTGTGGCCCGCGCTCAAGGCGATTATCTCTTCGCGCGGGAACTACACGAGGAGTGCCTCGAAGTGTCTCGCGAAATCGGCAACCTCTTTGGTGCGGCTTGTGCAACAGTGAACTTGGGATTTGATTCCCGTGACCAGGGCGATTATTCGACTGACTTATCTCGATTCTCAGAAGGTTTGGCCATCCTTCAGGTGCTTCGCGACCGAGTGTTGATAGGGGATTCGCTTCTGGGAGTTGCGTCGGTCGAAGCTACCCTCTCAAGACCTCATCGCGCCGCTCGATTGTGGGGTGCAGCTGAGCAACTTCGGGAAGCGGTCGGCATAGAACTTACACCGCATGAGCTTGCGGAAGTCGAACCTCAGGTCACCGCCGCTCGCTCGGCGATGGGAGACGACGGGGCCTTCGACCGCGCTTGGCGTGCGGGTACCGCGATGTCGATGGACGAGGCGATTGAACTGGCAATGGCGATAGACAACGCGGACCTCTGACCGATTCAGAAGTTGAAACCGTAGCCAAACCCACTTTTTCGATTCCCAGAGCAGGCTTCTCACGGAACCCTCACGCTTCGGATAGCACCATGGATCAAATGGCGGGTTGCCATGAGGAAGGCTATCATGAATCATAAGAGCAAACTGGAAGTACTCGGCGTTGGAGCAGCGGCCCTCGTGGCCTCCGGACTCATCATGGGTTTCACAGGCAAGAAGGCTATGCGACCAGCGGCAGGAGGGATGATGCCGCCACCCGCCGCGCTGGGCCGGATCGCATTCGTGAGCCAGCGCGACGGGATGGACAACGAGATCTACGTGATGAAGGAAGACGGCACGGGAACCGTGCGGCTGACCAACAACAATTCCATCGAGTGGGAGCCGGAGTGGAAGAGGGATGGGACTAAGATCGCGTTCACAAGTGACCGCGACGGGAGTTGGGACGTCTTCGTAATGAATGCCGACGGCACTGGCCAAGTGAACCTCACCCCCAACAGCCCATCGTATGACTTTGGTTCGAGCTGGTCTTCCCTCACCAATCGGATC
>JAYROD010000002.1:0-2954 GCA_041911835.1 Fimbriimonadaceae bacterium
ACCATCGAGCGCAATCGCCTCTTCATGCTCCAATGCCGAGTGGGCAAGCGCACCGGACCGGCTGCCGTTCGAATGGCGGTCGAAATGGTCGGCCAGAAGCTCATCTCCAAAGAGGTCGCCATCCAGCGCATCAGCGCCAGCCACCTCGACCAGCTTTTGCATCCCAGAATCGACGAAGTCTACGTCACCGACCGCGACATCAAGCCGGTCGCGACTGGGCTGGCGGCTTCGCCTGGCGCTGCGGTTGGCAAGGCCGTATTCGACGCCAACACTGCCGAGCGGTTAGGCTCTGCGGGCGAGAAGGTTGTTCTCGTTCGGGATGAGACCAATCCTGACGACGTCCATGGCATGCTCGCCGCTCAAGGCATTCTCACCGCGCGCGGCGGCAAGACCTCCCATGCTGCGGTCGTCGCAAGAGGCTTTGGAATCCCGTGCGTCGCCGGGTGCGAAGCGATCAAGGTCAGCGAGAAGGATCGCGAGCTGACGGTCGGTGGCACGACCATCAAAGAAGGCGACTACATCAGCATCGACGGAAGCAAGGGCACCGTTTACGCCGTGCAGCTTCCCCTCATCGCGCCGGACGTCAGCGGATACTTCGGCACGCTTATGGAATGGTGCGACGAGTTCCGCACGATGAAGGTCCGCACCAACGCCGACAATCCACGCGACGCGCAGCAAGCGCTCGACTTTGGCGCTGAAGGCATCGGCCTCTGCCGCACGGAGCACATGTTCTTCGAAGCCGACCGGCTGCCGATCGTGCAGGACATGATCCTCGCGAAGAACGACGCCCACCGTGCAGCAGCGCTCCAGAAGCTGCTTGCCGTGCAACAGTCCGACTTCGAAGGGCTCTTCGAGGTCATGGACGGCCGCCCCGTCACGATCCGCCTCATCGATCCGCCCCTCCACGAATTCCTCCCCAGCTATGACGAGCTGGTCGCCTCGACCACCGAGCTCCGCATCGCCGTCAACACGCTTGGCGGCACGAAGCTCAAGGAAGTCCTGGAAGAGAAAGAGGCGATGCTCAAGGCCGTCGAGGGCATGAAGGAAGCCAACCCGATGCTCGGGCTGCGCGGCGTGCGCCTCAGCATCGTCCACCCCGGCATCGTCGAGATGCAGGTCCGCGCGATTCTCCAAGCCGCGGCGAAAATGCTCAAGAGCGGCAAGAAGGTGCTGCCCGAGATCATGATCCCGCTCGTCAGCCACGTCAACGAGCTGCGCGTCGTGCAGGACAACCTCGAGCGCGTCGCCAAGCTCGTCATCCAAGAGCAGGGCATCGACATCCCCTACATGTTCGGCACGATGATCGAAATCCCCCGTGCGGCGCTCACCGCCGGCGAGATCGCGCAATATGCCGAGTTCTTCAGCTTTGGCACGAACGACCTCACGCAAACCACTTTTGGCTTTAGCCGAGACGACGCCGAGGGCAAGTTCCTGGGCAAATACGTCGACGACAAAATCCTCGCCGTCAACCCGTTCGAGACGCTCGACACCATCGGCGTGGGGCGGCTCATGCAGTTCGCGGTGGACGAGGGGCGCGCGGCGCGCAAGGGCCTGAAGTGCGGCATCTGCGGCGAGCATGGCGGTGATCCGGAGTCGATCGACTTCTGCAACAAGCTCGGGCTGGATTACGTGTCGTGCTCACCGTTCCGCGTGCCGATCGCTCGGCTGTCTGCGGCGCAGGCGGCGCTGAAGGGCAAGGTCGCGGTCACCGTGGACAAGTAGGCTGCCGATCCCCTTCCCCGGCTCGGCGCCGTCAACCCCGGCCGATCGATGGATGAGCGGGACGGGGACTCCTCAGGACGACGACGACGACTCGGAGCCGGCCACTTCCTCGCGCTGGCGGCGCAGGTCCCAGTACCTCATCAGCGCGCCGACGACGAACCCCTGCCGCACCGCGACGATCTTGCCGCTGGGCATAACGCTCTCGACGGTGCGCATCGTTTCGTGCGTGTAAGGAGCGATTCCCGCATGTTCCACGGAGAAGCAGTCCGGGCCGTTTATATAGTCCAGCAGCTCATCGAGCGCGGCGTCGAGTTCTTCGACCGTCTTGGGTGTCTGAGGGGGGATATCAAAAAGCCTGACGATCAAAGGCTCCCCCGGCAACGGAGGATCAGCAGGCATGAGCATGCTGGCAGGGAGCTTTTTCTTCGCCATTCCCTTCCCTACGCTTCCTTCCCGCCTTCGGGTTTCGGCTTGGGTTTGCGAGGAGGCATGGGGAAGATGCCCGAAGGCCGCTGAAACGCCGGATGATCGGGCGGCGCGGGCCTCAGCATCGCGTCCAGTTCCGCGGCGGTTGTGCGCTTCTTCAATCCCCAATCCCCAATCCCCAATCCCCAATCCACAATCGCCAATCCCCAATCGACAATCCCCAATCCCCAATGTCTCGACCTTCGACCCTCGCCCTTTTTCCCCAATCCACAATCCACAATCTCTCCGTCCATACTATCGCCATGCAAATCCAATTGGAGGAGCTTCCGGGTAGCGGTTATGAAATCTACGAATGGCGACATGCCTCGGCCATACTTCGATCCGACTTCCCGAACGAATGGCGGGACATCATCGAAATCCTCCGAGACTTCCGCGTGAAGAAGTCTCACGTAACAGTCGGAGGAGGCGGCAAGTCCAAACTCGCTCAGGAACTTGACAAGCTCTTCAAAGACAGGGGATGGGTCGAGAAGCAGTTCCACACCCAAATCACCGTCGATCAAAACACGATGGAATCGCCCACACACAAGGTCGATTGTGTGAAGAATCGGGTGGCCCTCGAACTGGACTGGTCCAACAAGGATCCGTTTTACGACCGCGATTTGAACAACTTCCGGTTGCTCTTCGATCTTAGGGCGATTAGCGTTGGAGTGATTGTCACCAAGTCCGATTCGCTCCGCCCGATCTTCGAACGCCTCGGAATTTGGAGCAAGTACGGGACGTCGACGACCTGGATCTACAAACTTATC
>JAYROD010000003.1:0-5504 GCA_041911835.1 Fimbriimonadaceae bacterium
GGAATCACCGGTCAAGCAGGCGCAGTTCGACTTGGCATTGCTCGCGCGCTTGTGGAGATGGACGAAAACCTTCGCAAGCCACTGCGTGCCGCTGGCTATCTGACCCGCGACCCGCGAGTCAAAGAAAGCAAGAAGTACGGTCGCAAGAAAGCCCGACGCGGCTTCCAGTTCGTCAAGCGGTAAGACGTTCTTACGGTTCCACTTTGAGGGTGTGGGGCAATTGCCCTGCACCCTCGTTGGCTTCAGTTCCGTAGGTTCATTGAGTTAAGTAAACTCCGCCAAGCTATGACGGTCGAATCGCCAGCGAAGCAGCCAGGCCTTCTTCGACGCATCGCCGTCTTGCGACTCCTACTTATCGCGCTCCTAGCCGAGATTGGCTACGCCGTTCTGAATATCTCGGCAATGCCGGTCTATCTCAAATTCGATCGCCATTATGGCGAGTCGGTGATCAGCATCGTCCTGGTAGCTTTCCTGCTGAGCGAGGCGATCTTCAAAGGCCCGATGGGGCACCTCGCCGACCGTTTCGGGCGCAAGCGGCTGATTGTATTAGGTCCGTCCTTGACGGTCTTCACTGCCCTCGCGACCCTCATCATCCCCTACAACATCGGAGTCTGGGCGACTATCGCGATCGTCGCCTTGCGCATTCTCGACGGCATCGGCGCCGCGATGCTCTGGCCCGCTCTCTTCGCTCTGATGGGAGATACGGTGGGTGACAATGAGCGCCAGCAGGGGCTATCGCTGCTCAACACCTGCTATCTGATCGGTGTCGGGCTGGCTCTACCGATTGGCGGCATCGCCAACCAAGTGTTCGGCCCGCTCATGCCCGACCAACTGGGAGACCGCTCGCCAAGCTTCTTCCTCGCTGCGGGACTCTTCGCCGTTATCGTAACGACGGCCTACCGGTTCCTGCCGTCGACTGAAGTCCATCGCCATCACGAAATCGCGTCCGAAGGCGTGAAATTGCGCGATCTGCTCAGTTCGCTTCACCGGATCCCTCAATACCTGCTCGTCGCCGTACTGACCTTCGCCGGCATCGGATTCCCGATGGCGATCATCAAGCTGTTCGCCGAGGAGCAGTTCAAGATGAGCGAATCGCAATTCGGACTGCTCGTGCTTCCGGCCGCAGCGGCGATGGCGCTGATGAGCGTTCCGATGTCTAAAGTCGGTGAGCGAATGGGTCGAGCCAGGGCCGTCCATACGGGCATGGGCATGTGCGCCGTCGGGCTCAGCGTTGTCGCGCTCGGCGCCGTCTTCCCGCCGTTCCGATCTTCGCTCATTCTTGCCGCTGGAGGCATTCCAGTCGGATTGGGATTCCTCATCGCAATTCCAGCCTGGTATGCCAGCGTCTCCGACATCGATCCGGGTCGCCGAGCGGCGAATATCGGCGCAGTGATGACGGCGCAGGGCGTTGGGGCGATCATCGGGGCCCCGATCGGCGGCGCCTTTTATCAGAATTTCCAATCCATCAATCCGGACTTCGGTCGCTACTCTCCTTTCCTCGGATGCGCGACCTGTGTGTGGCTCGCGTGGATTCTCTCCATGAAGATTCTCCACGACCCTGCCCAGGGGCACCCGACCTCTTGATAGGTACAATTGAACCTAATGGCGACCAAAATCGGGATCAACGGCTTCGGCAGAATTGGGCGACTTTCGCTCCGGGCGATGATCGAAAGGCACAAGGGTGAGTTCGACGTTGTCGCGGTCAATGACCTTACTGACACTCGGACCAACGCATACCTTTTCCAGCACGACTCCGTTTACGGAAATTTTGCGGGCACCGTGACCCACGACGATGGCTCGCTCACCATCGATGGCGACCGGATTCAGGTCTTCTCGCAGCGCGATCCAGCCCAGATCCCTTGGGACGAGGTCGGCGCCGAAATCGTGATCGAATCGACCGGCTTGTTCACCGATGCCACGAAAGCTGCGGCCCATCGCGAGCGAGGCGTCAAAAAGGTCGTCATCTCGGCCCCGGCAAAGAATGAAGACGTCACCATCGTGCTCGGTGTCAACGACTCCATGTACGACCCGGCCCAGCATCACATTCTCAGCAACGCTTCTTGTACAACGAATGGACTAGCGCCGGTTGCCAAGGTCCTCCACGATCGGTTCGGCATCGACAAGGGGCTCCTCACAACGGTCCACGCCTACACGAATTCTCAAGCTATCGTCGATACGGCCAAAAAGGACCTGCGCGACTCGCGAGCGGGAGCCGAAAACGTCGTTCCGGCCAGCACAGGCGCCGCAAAGGCGGTTGGGTTGGTCATACCGGAATTGAAGGGCAAGTTCACAGGGATGGCGTTCCGAGTTCCGGTTCCTACGGTGAGTGTCGTCGACTTCACCGCCGTTCTGCTCAAGGAAGCGAGCGTCGAAGCGATCAATTCCGCCATGAAGGAATATGCCGATGGGCCGATGAAGGGGATCCTCGAATACACCGAAGAAGCGCTGGTTTCCAGCGATCTCAAGGGCAATCCCCATTCCTCGATCTTCTCGGCGCGCGACACGATCGGACTCGGGAATCTCGTCAAAGCTGTCGCCTGGTATGACAACGAGTGGGGATACAGCTGTCGGATCGCGGACCTCTGCGACTTTCTCGTCAAGAAAGGGCTCTAGGCCGCACCAGCGAGAAAACCGTACTCCCTTGCCAGTTCGAGGCACTCTTTGACGTTGCCGACGCCTTCGGACGCCCCCTCGTGCCTGAGGCTGGCAGCGGCGGCGCAAACGCCGAGCGTCAGAGACCTGGACCATGAATAGCCTTCATGCAAGCCAAAGAGGACGCCCGCAGCCAGGGCGTCTCCGGCCCCCACAGAGCTTCGCATCTCGTCTTTTGGCAACGCCACTGAGGGCTGGAAGTATGTCTCGCCTTTTCTCAGCGCGATAAATGAGCCCTCCGGCCAATGCAGAATGGCCGCCTCCCGTAAGCCATGACGGAAAAGCGCTTCGGCGGCCTCTTTGGCACGCTCGGGGCGACCGTCGATCGCAATGCCGGTCGAACGTTCGGTCTCGAGTTCGTTCATGAAACAGAAATCAACGTGCGGCATCGTCTTCAGCACAACTTGGGCATAGCGCGCCCCGCTTTCGCTGACCACGTCGACGCTTGTCGTCAGCCCAAGTTGGCGAGCTCTGGCGAGAACCCTCCCGGCGACGGTCCCAAATTCAGGGTCAGCCGCATCGAGGCGATCGAGCAGCAAGAGGTAGGCAAGGTGAAAGTGCCGCCCGGGGATTTCATCGAGCGGTATGGCATCTTCCCCGAATTCGGCATTCGCCCCTCGGCGATGGAAAAACGTTCGACGACCGGTGGATTGAACGGTCATGACGTCGGTTGACGCCGTCGCAGCGTCGACACTTCGGAGCCACCGGCTCTCGATACCATACGCCTTGCAATGTCCTCGAACCACCTCTGCCTGACGATCCTCCCCGATGCAGCCCACCGCGTAGAGCGGAAAAGGGGCCCCCAGACGGGAAAGGTCGGCCAGTACGTTAAGTGGCGCTCCTCCCGCGTGCTCGGAAACCGAAATCACGTTGGCCAACGCGTCTTGTTCGGGCCAAACGTCGATCATCTTGACGGAATCGACCACTAACGATCCCGCGACGGCGACACCCTTCCTATCCACGGTCGCTCACCAGATGGACAATGGCCGGTTCATCTTCTTGCACTTCCGGAAATCGCCCGACATCCGGATTGAGAAAGAAGTTGTCATTCATGTCATCGTTCGCCGTCGATACTTCGCCGATGATGCATTCGTCGGTCGCGGGCCAGAAAGAGTGGATCATCCCGGGTTCGAGCGTGACCCTTTCACCGGCAATCAGACGGAGAGTTTCACCATCCTGGACTTCTCGAACTTTGCCGTTCACCTTCATGCGGATCGGTCCGTTTGGGGCCGAAATCTCCACTGCCAACTCACCCCATCGGCAGATGATGTCCTCTTTCTTCTTCATGTGAAAATGTGCGGGGGTCACCATTCCCTTCTTGGCGTACATCAATTTCTCGCAGTACTCGGGTTCTTCGGCAAGATTGACCAATACCAGCCCGTGCTCTCGCCAATTGCCAAGGCCAAGGTCCGTTACATCCCAGCGAGGTTCCGGAGGAAGAGTCCAGCCGTGCGCTTCAAAGCAAGCCTTGGCATCCCTGACCAACCGATTGATATCGCTTCTCTTCATGGCTCCACCTTCTCAACAGACTGTTGCTTGTGTGACCTGAGCGCTGCATCAAACAGCGCATGGCTCCTGACAGCTTCCTCGGGCGTAGCGCACCCGAATCGCCCGTTCAGCTTCCCTTCTCTTTCGGCAACAAATGCCGCAAGCATCTGCAGAATAGCATCGGGGAAGCCAAATTCGAAAATTCCGCCGGTGATGCAGGGGAACGCCGCCGAGCCGTAACCTACGTCGATGCTCCGCCAAGACTGCTCCTTTCCACGCTCGAACAAGTCGAGGGTCTTAGGGTGTTTGGTGCTTACCCGCACGCCTCCGTCGATTCCCAACGCTTCAAACTCCCAAGTGTTCATCTCGCCCGGTGCCATCCGTTTCATCTCGAATCGGACCGGCACTTCCTGCTCCCCAAGTGTGCAAACCGTATGAAGCATGGCGTTGTCCCAGGTGTCGCACACAGTCATCCCCCCTTTGCCATCCGGCCGCTCCGGCACGAGATTCTGAAGCTGGGCATAAACGCTCTTCGGTTGGAAACCCATTCGAAAAGGAACGTGGCAGACATGCAGCCCGAGGTCGCCCATGACCCCGATCTGCCCGCAGGTGGATGCCTGTCGCTTCCAATTGATGGGTTTGCTTGGATCGAGGTCGGATGAATGGAGAAAGGCGCTGCTGACCTCGATAATCTGGCCCAGCGCGCCAGAATTCACGAGTTGGATGGCGCGCTGCACGATGGGAAAGTAAGGAAACTCAGATGAGCACCGTACGAAACTCCCGGACTGCCGGACGCGAGCCATGATCCGCTGAGCAGATCCCACGTCGATGCCAAACGGCTTCTCGGCGAGCAGGTCCTTGCCTGCCTCGACCGTCGCCGAATAGAGCTCCTCGTGCAGCGAGTGAGGCACCGCCACGTAGACGGCATCGACGTCGCTTGCAAGAAGCTCGCGATAGTCAGAGGTGACGAGCTTCACGGTCGGGACCCGATGGAACCATTCGCGAGGCTCTTGCTGAACATCACAGACTGCCGAAATTTCGAGGTCGCCAGGGGGCGCCGCCAGGGCGAACCATCTTGCCGCTGCGCTCGCGATCTCCTTCCCCATCAAACCGCAGCCGATGATTCCCAGCTTCATGTTTGCAGGAATTGGAGCGCCTGATCAGGCCGGGCGTCGTCGTGCACGATCGCCATGAGAGCCTTGGTCATCGCCGCAGGTTTCTCATGCTGAATGATGTTCCGGCCGTAGACGATTCCCGCAGCGCCTTGCTGGATCACTTCATAGGCCCGCTGAAGCGTTACTTCTTCGCTGGTTTTCCCTCCTCCGCGGACGAGCACAGGCACTCGAGAGATTTCGATGACTCGA
>JAYROD010000004.1:0-9945 GCA_041911835.1 Fimbriimonadaceae bacterium
CTCATACGCAGCGGACGACTACGCGAAAGTCGTGGCTGAGGAAGATTTCCCCTTATTCGAAGGGAACTCGCTTCTCGTCGAAAACCTCGTCAGGCAGGGACTGCTTCTTAATCTTCCGATCCAGCCACTCTGCGAATATGGCTGGGACGGCAACTGCCCAGAGGCAGCCAAGATGGCTAAATTGAGGCAAGAGGAAGTGGCCCAAGGGCAATTGAAAGGTCTGTCGAGGCTCCTTGACCAAGGGGGCTCGGAGCAGTCGTGAACATCGTCGTGGACGCAATGGGTGGTGATTACGCCCCCAAAGAAATCGTCGGGGGAGCGCTCGAGGCCGCCAAGGAGTTTCACCACACGATTACGCTCGTCGGGGACCCGGTTAAGATCGGTCACTGCATCGCAGGGCCGGCACCCAAGAATATCAATATTCATCCGGCCTCCGAAGTCATCGGCATGGAGGAGAAGCCGATTGATGCACTACGTCGCAAAAAGGATTCGTCGCTCTCGGTCGCCGCACAGCTAGTGAAAGAGGGCTCGGCAGCGGCGATGGTCTCGGCCGGAAACACAGGCGCAGCGACTGCCGCATCGCTCTTGGCTTGGCGCCAAATGCCGGGGGTGCATCGTCCAGCGATTGCGAGTACCTTCCCCAACAAGCACGGTAATTTTCTGCTCCTCGATGCCGGCGCCAGCCCCGATGTCGATCCCGAGCATCTCGTCGAATTCGCCAAGATGGGAAGAGCTTATGCGGACAAGGTGATGGGTCGAAAGAACCCGAAGGTCCACCTGCTCAACATAGGAGAAGAGCCCGGAAAAGGAAATGATTTCGCAAAAAGGGCACACAATTTGTTGGCCCACCATGAATGGTTCTGTGGGAACATCGAGGGCAAAGATATGTTCCGCCAACACTGCGACGTGGTCGTTTGCGATGCGTTTGTCGGCAACATAGTCCTGAAGACAAGCGAGGGCGTCGCCGAATTCATCATGTCCAGTATCCGGGAGAAGATGCCGTCGAACAAGGTCGCCCAGTTGCCCTATTGGCCATTGCGGGGGCTCATGGCGCCACTTCGCAAGAAGCTGGACTATGCCGAATACGGTGGCTCGCCCTTGCTGGGGCTTAACGGGCTTTGCATCATCTGCCACGGACGCAGCTCGGCCAAGGCGATCAAGAACGCCCTACTCTTGGCCCAGCGCGCGGTGGATAATGATTTAGTGCAAGCCATCCGCGAGAGTTTTCACCACACTTCGGGAGTCGCCTAATGTTGAAGGCGGTCATCGAAGGTATCGGAGTCGGAATTCCAGAGAAGATCCTGTCCAATGCCGATCTCGAGCGAATAGTCGACACTTCGGATGAATGGATCCGCCAGCGGACCGGCATCGTCGAGCGACGGATGTCCGCGCCCGACGAGACGACCAGCGTGTTGGCCGTACGGGCCGCCCGCGAGGCGCTCCAGCGAGCGAACGTCACTGCAGAAGAGCTGGACCTTATCGTCTGCGGGACTGTCACGGGCGATATGCTCTTTCCCTCGACGGCATGTCTTGTCCAGAGGGAAATCGGGGCAATCAACGCAGGCGCGTTCGACGTCGGGGCGGCCTGCGCCGGATTTATCTATTCGCTCAGCATCGCGACGGCGATGGTCCAATCCGGCCAATACAAGACCGTGCTTGTCATGGGAGCCGACACGCTCACCCGCTTCGTCGATTGGACGGACCGCTCGACCTGCGTCCTGTTTGGCGATGGCGCCGGGGCGGTCGTGGTCAAGGCGCAAGAAAATACCGACCGAGGGGTCATCCGCACGGTTCTCTTGGCAGACGGAAACGGTGCGAAATTCATCGACATCGAATTGGGCGGCTCGCGATTCCCTCTGGCGAACAAGGAGAAGGCAGAGGGGCGCCGGTCGACGATTTATATGGCTGGGGCAGAGGTGTACCGTTTTGCGGTCACCGCGATGGGTGACGCCTGCTGCCGGGTGCTCGAACTAAGCGGCATGGAACCTTCTGACGTCGATCTCTTCGTGCCTCACCAGGCCAATCTTCGGATCATCGAATCCTCCGCCAGGCGACTTGGATTGCCGGACGACAAGGTGTTTATCAATATCGAGAAGTTTGGCAATACGAGCGGAGCGTCGATCCCTCTTGGACTCTACGACGCGCAAGCCCAGGGCCGTCTGAAGAAGGGGATGGTCGTCATGACCGTCGGATTTGGAGCGGGACTCGTTTGGGGCGCGAACCTTATTCGCTGGTAAATGCTTGAGAGCTACTCGACCAACGTGCCGTTGACCCGGAGGCGGAATCGGTAGCCGAACGTGTCCGCCGCTCGCCGACACATCACCATACGGCTCAGGAATATCTCGAAATACTCCATTACGCTGGCAAAACTGGTGTCGATCTCGAGCGTGAGTTCGATGACGTTTTCCTCGTTGTCCATTTCCACCCGGCTCTTCTGGACGGCGTAATTGACCCGATCGTGGATATCGAAAGTCTCGATGATTGGGTTTTGAACCCGACTGAAGTGGACGTCGCTCTTGTCGGCAATGATGACTGCCGCAGACATCGTACTGACCGGGGTGCCGGCAAGCTCTTCGTGGTTGCCGATAGCGCCCAGAATTGGAGCAATTTCTGTCGAATCCATGCCCATTTCGTTCAGTAGGACGAACGTCAAGTTAGCGCCTGATATCGGGTGGTCGATGCGATTAATCACATTACCGATGTCGTGCATGTAAGCAGCGATCTGACCCAACTCAACCTCTCGTGGAGGCACTCCGAGATTCTCGAGGATGTAGCGAGTGATGCTCGAGACCACCCCAACGTGTCGTTGGCCATGCTCGGTATATCCCATTGACCGTAAGAGCTCGTTGGCTCCTTCGATGAGCGCTTTGATCTTGACATTCGCCTTGACCTCTTTGATCGTGACGATTCTCGGCGCTTCTTGCTGGCTCAGTTCGACTTGAGGTTGCATAAGTCTTCAGTGTACGCCGACTTAGGGAGCGACGTAAGGCGCGGACTTGCCCGCCGAGACGCGATTCAGCCAATAGGTAATTCCCAGCGGGCCATCGATTCCCTGCACACGCGGGATGCGGTAGACGTCGAGTTTCTTGGAGCTCGGAGCCAACGAGGGGCCACCTGCCGCAGCAACGGCGCTTCGGTAGCCGAAGTGTTTGCCCTTCAGTTCGAAGCCTTTTACGAGACTTGGGTTCTTGGGTTCCAAGCCGTAGGGATAGGCCATCGATCTTGGCTCGATCCCCAAACCCCGGAGCCATTCGATCGACCCAGCCAACTCACCCATGGCCTCTTGTTCCGTGAGTTTGGAAAGGGGGCGGTGCGTTAGCGTATGTGATCCAATTTCGGAACCCCAGGAGCGCAGCATGTCGATCTTCTTCTTGATCAGCTTGCGCTGCCCCCATTGCTGGGTCGGGAGAATGTACCAGGTCGCCTTCACGGGAAAATCGGGGTGCTTTTGAGCCCAGCGATACCACACGCCGACAGCCGTTTTCGGGTTGACGCTCCCGTCGGCCTGGAGCAAGAACTGCGAATAGTGGGAGTCGTCAAAGGTCAAGACAACGGGTGAAGCCCCGGGCGGCAGCTTCATACGGTTCTCTACATATTCGCTCACGGTCACAGGCCTGTAGCCCATCCGGTAGAGCCGGTCGAGATCCTTCTGAAACCGGCTGAACGTCCGAACCCAGCGAGATTCCTTATCGGAGAAGCGGTGGTATTCGAGCACGAGTACCGAACCGTTCTTGTTGGCCTTCCGGTTTGTCACGCGTTTGGGCGGTCCAGCGGCGGAGAGAGGATTCGCGATTGCGTCCGGCGCTGGTTTGGGGCTGTTTCCGCAGCCCGCGGCCGCGCAGACAGAGAGGAGAATCGCTAATGCCACTGGCCCATTATGACGGTGCATGATCGAAGTGCTCAATGGGCAATACTCCCTGCGGCTCACATAAGTGGCGCAGGCCCAAAGAGTTCACGTGCTCGCCTGGAGTTCTTCGATCCGTCGTGCGATGGATTCGACGAGCGTCTTGCTCTCGCCCTCGTCGGCGCTTTCCGCGTAAATGTGAAAGATGGGTTCGAGGGCGTCGGGAAGCACTAGCACCCACGAGTGATCGGTGAAGATCTTGACGCCGTCGATCAACTCGATCTCATCGGCCCCGCCGTTCTCCTCGGCAATGAGGCGCATGACAGTGCCCTTGGCCTCCCATGGACACCGAACTTGTTCATGCGCCATGAAGAACTGAGGCAATCCAGCGGAAATGTCGCTGAGGCTCAGTCCCGTTGACTGGAGCATCTGTACGAGCTTGCCCATTGCAAACATGGCGTCAAAGCCAGGATGGAAGGCGGGAAACACAAATCCGCCGTTTTCGTCGCCTGCAAACGTCACTTCTTGCTCGAGGCTGCTCGCCATCAGCGACCGAACGTCTGCTTTCGTGCGAACGATCTGCGCTCCTTCCTTCAGGAGAATGTCTTCAAGCGCATGGGGAGCCGTGACGCTCATCGCGATCGTAGCGTGCGGATGGGTTTTGGCGACTAAAACACACATGGAAGCTAGCAGGGTGTGGCCGTCGATGAGTTTTCCCTCATTGTCTACGAGGGTCAGCCGCTCGCCTTCCTCGGTAAAGAGGACCCCGAGATCATAGCCGAGGTTCGCGACAATCTGCCTCAGATTCTCTATGTGAACCCCGACCTCTTGCTTGGTCCTGGGCGCCAGCTTCGCATCGTTGAAGGCGTTCACGCTGATGCTCTCGATTCCCAGTCGGGCCAGCATCGCCGGCAAGATGGGACTGAGGGCGCTGTATCCGAAATCGCAAACGACTCGCAGCTTCCTCGTAGAACCATCCGGATGCAGCAACTGGAAAAAGTCGTGCTGGTACTCCTCGATGGCTCGGCTGGCGAACTCGATGACGCCCAATTCGTCGGGGTCGGCGCGCTGGAAGTCTTCCCGTGAAAAAGCCGTCTCCACTTTTCGCTCATGCGCCTTCGTCAGATAGGCTCCGCTGGCATCGAACATCTCGATGAGAGTGACACGGCTGTTCCCTGGGAGTTTTCGGACATTGATGGCGCCGGCGGCCCCACTCGTCTTGATGAAGTGCCGCATGATGGGCACCGCCGTGCTCCGCATGTCGAGCACGTCGCAGCCGACGCTGAGCAAGCTGGCGATGATGGCACGCTTGATCATTCGCGAGCTGCGAGTGCTGTCTCGGCTCGTTACCACTTTGCTGTGCTGCGGGAGAGTCGATCCAAATGCCGATCCGAGGCGGGTCGCAAAATCAGGGGTGACTTCGATGTTGCTGAGGCCAGCGACTCCCAACTCCCTGAAAAGGCTCCCCCGCCACTTGTTGCCCCAAACGAGCGACATCGTGACGGTTGATCCACGCTCGATTACCTTGTCGGGCCAGATCTTCACGCGGGGGCGGATTACGCATCCAACATCCACAAGACAGCGATCGCCGATGACGGCATCCTCTCGGACGACGGTGTCGCGCTTGATGGTGACGCGCGAGCAAATCGTCGCCGAGTGAATGCCCACTTGGGCTCCAATATAGGTTCCGTCCCAAACGACGGACCGTTCGACGACCGCTCCTTCTTCGACCAGACTGTTGTCACCGATGACGGTGTGGGGCCCGATTCGGGCGTTGCGCTTGATTTTGCAGTTTCGACCCAGGCAGATGGGCGGAACCAGGGTCGCCTCGGGGTCGATCGTGGCGTTCGTTCCTGCCCAGACTCCGGGTTGGATTTCGTTTCCAGCTATCGGCAATGATGTCGAGCCCGCGAGCAGGTTCTCTTGAGCTTCTCGGTATTGGGCGAGGCTCCCGACGTCGCACCAGTAGCCGTCCATGACGTATCCGAACAGCGGTTTTCCATCTCGGAGCATCTGCGGAAAGATGTCTTGGCTCCAGTCATAGATCTTGCCTGGCTCCATCATCCCAAAGATCTCGGGCTCAAGGATGTAGATGCCGGTGTTGACCGTGTCGCTAAACACTTCCGACCAGCTTGGTTTCTCGAGGAAGCGCTCGACGGCCCCATTTTCCGAGGTGATGACGACCCCGAAGTCCAGCGGATTGGGGACGCGGCAGAGCACGATGGTCGCCATGCTCTTGTTCTGTCGATGGAAGGCGATCGCCTGGGTCAGATCGCAATCTGTAAGCGCGTCGCCTGAGATGATGACGAAGGCGTCGTCGGCAAGCAGATCTTCTGCCTTTTTGACGCTCCCGGCGGTTCCCAGGGGAGTGTCCTCCACGCTATAAGCCATGCTGACTCCGAAATCGGCGCCATCGTCGAAGTAGCTCTGAATCTCGTCGGCGAGATAGTGCAGCGTGGCCACGATGTCGGTGATCCCATGCCGTTTGAGCAGCCCAATGATGTGCTCCATGATGGGCTGATTGGCAATGGGAACGAGCGGCTTTGGTCGATGTGCCGTCATTGGTCTCAGGCGCGACCCCTCTCCTCCAGCCATCACGACCGCTTTCATCTGCTTCAATGTAGCCGCTTTAGGCTCGAACTGGGTAGGGCTTGAAGCGGAACATTCGGATATTTAACAAACGCTTGGGTGTGCGTGCTCCAAAGCATAGAAGGAGTTTCCAACTTGGCGTCCGAATAGGTCAGTCATGAGGTCCATTGTTTGGGGTGTAGCGCTGGGAGTTGCGGGCGCCGCAGTTGGGCAGCCGTTTACGGCGCAGCAAGTCACGCAACCCAACGCTTTTCAAGGGCCCGGTCCCTCCAACTTCGTGTGGAGTCCCAGCGGCTCCGTACTGCTGTACAACAAACCTGCGGAGGGTCGCGATTTGCTCGTGCTCCATGACGCATTGAGCGGCCATGAGCGCGTGCTCTATGACCCCAAAGGGAAGAAGGAGAATCTCGATATCACTTCTCCCCAGTGGTCTCCAGACGGCAGCTATGTGCTCATGTCTGGGGGAAACAGCCTTTGGGTCGCCAATGCCAAAACCGGGAAGCTTCACGCATTCGCCACGGACAATGCCCAAGAGTCGGGGCAGACTTTCTCGCCGGACGGGAAGAAAGTCGCGTTCGTCCGAAACAACAATCTGATCGTTGCCACATTGAGCAGCGGCAAGGAAATCAAAATCAGCCAAGACGGCGGCGGGCTCATCTATAACGGAACATTGGACTGGGTTTATGAAGAGGAGTTGGCGACTCGCGCCGCGCAGCCCGCTTTCGCCTGGTCTCCCGACAGCGCCCACCTCATCTATATGCACCTCGACGACCGACAGGTGCAGGCACATCCGACCACAGATTTCAGCAGCATCCCACCAAAGGTCGTCCTCCAACGTTATCCGTGTGCCGGATCGAAGAACCCATCGGTCTCCCTCTTCGTCGTGGACCTGAACGGCAATGAACAGGTCGTGCCGCTGGCGAAAGATGCGGAGTACGTACTGCCGTTTTTCACGTGGACGCCGGATGGCAAGGGAGCGCTCTACATGACGCTCAACAGGGACCACACTCGGCTCAACCTCCACTCTTGGAATTGGTCCGCCGGCAAGGATCGCGTCGTGCTCTCGGAGACCGATCAATTCTGGGTCAACGACTTGTTCTATTCGGCACCCGTGTTTCTCCGAGACGGCCAGAGCTTCCTTTGGATGAGCGAGCGTACCGGGTTCTTTCACCTGTATCGGATCAAGCGCGATGGCACAGCGGCGCGCCCGCTAACCTCAGGGGACTGGCTCATCGATCCATCTGCTTGGGTTCTGCTCAATCCAGGGAAGCCGTTCGACGTTGACGAAAGAGCAGGCTGGGCGTATTTCTCATGCACGAAAAACAGCCCGCTCGAACGACAGGTTTATCGCGTCAAGCTCGATGGCACCCAGCTCGAGCAAGTTACCAAAGAGAATGGGACCCACTTCTCGCTGTTGTCGGCAAATGGAAAATTCCTCGTCGATCAATACTCCAACGTTGGTACGCCGCCGATTACCAGCATCCTTGAGGCAAATGGCAAGCCGGTGAGGGACCTGGGAGCCTGTTCAGGGCCATCTCTGCCGTTCCCCAAGCTGGATCGACGATTTGTCACGATCAAGGCGCACGACGGCACGGAGCTCTTTGCCCAGATGGTCCTTCCTCCCAATTTCGATGAAAGCAAGAAATATCCGGTAGTCGTGCACTGGTATGGAGGCCCGGGATTGCAGTTGGTGACCAACGCTTACGGAGCCGAAAGCCTCTTCCAGCCGATGGAGCGCGATGTGTTGTATACCCAGCTGGGATGCATCGTCTGGCGGCTCGACAACCGCGGCTCATTCGGGAGGGGGCATGCCTTCGAGACCCCGACGTTCGGCAAATTGGGACCGATCGCGCTGTCCGATCAATTGGACGGCGTCGAGTATCTCAAATCGCTCCCATACGTCGATGGATCGAGGATCGGGTGCGACGGCCACTCGTTTGGCGGCTTTCTGACGCTCTATGCCCTGACCCATTCGCCTGGGACGTTCAAATGCGGAGTTTCGGGCTCCCCCGTGACCAGCTGGAGACTGTACGACACGATCTACACCGAACGGTATATGCGGCCTCCATCGGAGAATGCCTCGGGCTACGGAGAGACTGACCTCAACGTCGCGACAGCGCCTTTAGCGGTCGAACCGCTCATCATCCACGGCCTGGCGGATACGAACGTTCACCTTCAGAACAGTGTGCAGTTCATGAATGCTCTGATGAATCGCGGGAAGCTCTACGAGTTTATGGCGCTCCCGGGCCAGAATCACGACTACGCTGGGGTGGGCATGACCCAATCCCTGGAGGCGTCGGAGTCGTATTTCAAGAGGCGGCTTCTCTAAGCGTCTACTTGCGGCGGCGTTTGCCGGCGATACGCAACATCATGCGGCGTGTTCGTGCCATGGCTTGTTGGAATGATTATCGGCTTCTGCAAGTGCGGACTGAAGTCGCCTGGTTCAAAAACAAGCGCCAGAGGTAAAACCGAAGCGGATGCTCGACCGACATTTCATCAGAGAAAACGCCGAACTCGTCAAAGCAGGATGCGCCAAGAAGCACATCCTGGCGCCGGTTAGCGAGTTCCTGACGACATTTGACGAATGGCGTGCCGAGGTCACCGCACTCGGTGAGAAGAACGCCGAGAGCAACCGCGTTTCGAAGACCATTGGCGAGCTGATGGGTCAAGGCAAGCGCGACGAAGCCGAGTTGGCGAAGGCCTCAACCCGGGAACTTAAGGAAGAGATCCAGCACATGGAGCAAATCGTTCGGGACCTCGAAGAGCGACTGCGGTCGCTCGAGCTTCAAATTCCGAATCTGCCCGAAGAATCCGTACCCGAAGGAAAGACCGAAGCAGAAAACGTCGTCGTGCGCGAATGGGGCGAGAAACCCTCGTTTGGCTTTAAGGTTAAGCCTCACTGGGAGATCGCGGAAAGCCTCGGCCTTATCGACTTCGAGCGGGGGAGCAAGATCAGCGGTAGCGGATTCGCAGTGTATACGGGCTGGGGAGCACGGCTTCAGCGCGCGCTGATCAGCTTCATGATCGACCATCAGACTCTGGTCAACGGCTACCGGGAGGTCTATCCCCCATACATCGTGAACTCCGCCTCACTGATTGGGACCGGTCAGCTTCCCAAATTCGCAGACGATCTGTATCAGTGTGACGAGAATCTTTGGCTCATTCCTACAGCCGAAGTTCCCGTTACAAATCTCTATCGAGATGAAATCCTCGAATCGGCAGACTTGACAAAGAAAATGGCTGCATTCAGTGGCTGCTTTCGGCGCGAAGCAGGCGCTGCGGGAAAAGACACTCGGGGCATCCAAAGGATGCATCAGTTCGACAAGGTCGAGCTGGTCAAATACACGCTTCCCGAATCAAGCTATGACGAATTGGAGAGTCTGGTTCAGGATGCCGAAAGCATTTTGCAGGCTCTGGGGCTCCATTACCGGGTCACCCTCCTGTGCGGCGGAGAAATGAGCTTCAGCAACGCCAAGTGTTATGATTTGGAGGTTTGGGCGCCCGGAGTGGAG
>JAYROD010000005.1:0-7791 GCA_041911835.1 Fimbriimonadaceae bacterium
AATTGAACAAATTGCAAGTTAATTCTTCCCTTCGACTCAAATGGCCTTGATGCCCCACGTCGCGCCTGCTGAGCGAAACCACTCCTCATCAAAGCACACCCGAGGCTCTCGCCCTGAATCTCCTCCCAGAATTTCGCCCCAATTTCACCAAAACAGGTTGCCTTTTGCCCGTTTCGCGCACCTACTAAGTGTGCGACAAACTTTTCAATTTTTAGCAACCGGATTCCTCCCCCTTGATTGGGGAGTCTCGGATCTCGCCGAGCGAAGCGAGGGAAATGAAATCGTGAGTCGGCGAAGCCGGGTGGGGGTGATTAATTGCGGACCGTTCTTGCGGTTCTGGTGAGAACTGAACCGCCCCTTCCTGAAAGAAGTGAATTCCCGAGGATCGGGATGCCTTCGCGTGGCGTATTCGACCATCGTTCTCCCACCCCGAACAAACCGAACAACTCGAACAATCCCGCAACGAATGGCAAACCCCAAGAATAGTCCAAGTAAGAAAAAACAGGTTCAACTTTCATAAAATATCGATGTGAAAATGTGAAAACGTGAAAGCCAAACCCCAAAAAAGGAGACGCTCCGGAAGCAAAACACCCATCGTCCCATGATAAGGTGATGATGATGAATTCGAGACTGCTGCTCGCCTGCCTCGCCACGCTGCTCCTCGCCGGGTGCCAGAAGGCCCCAGTTGCCGACGCAGAGCTCAAGGCCAGCCGGCTGGTCGACATGGTCAAGCCCGCAACGGTCATGATCATCAGCGACTACACCGCGAAGGTGGGCGTCCCGAATATCACGATTCCCGACGATCGCATTGCGCTCTTGCGCGACAAGATGGCCGAAAAGGTGAACAGCGGAGAACTTCCGCAAGACGAGCAAGCAGTCACACAGGCCGCCGTCACCGAGATCCTGCAGAACTGGAAGGACTACCTCGTCCCCACCGGCGATACGCGTGAAATAGATGCCAATGTTACCGCGATCGGCTCTGGGTTCATCGTCACTCCCGATGGCACGATCGTCACGAACGCCCATGTCGTCGCCACCGACGGCGATGAACTCAAGCAAGGCCTTGCGGAGAATGCGCTCCAACAGCTGATCGATCAAGACGTCAAGGACCTTACCGATGCGCTGCACGGCACGAGCGACGAGAACATCGCCTTGCTCAAAAAGGTCTGCACCGAGTTTTACGTCGCCAACATGACTCTCGGTGACGTCCAACTCGACTGCAAGGCGCTCGTCGCCAACGGCACCCCTGGCGCGAAAGGCGTGCCCGAGCCGATTCCGGCCAAGGTCATTCGTGAAGCGACCGGCACCCCGATCCCTGGCAAAGATGTGGCGATCCTCAAGGTGGAGGGCGTCAACATGCCCACGATCGACATTGGCGACGACAAGAGCCTCAACGTCGGCGATAAGGTGTTCCCGCTTGGCTTCCCCGCCGACGCGACGTTCTTCCCCGAATTCGACCATAGTAGCGTGACCGAGCCGTCGTTGACTGCCGGTCTCGTCAGCGCGCGCAAGATGATGGCCGAGGGGTGGGAAGTTATCCAAACGGACGCAGCCATCCGAGGCGGCAATAGCGGTGGCCCGGTGATCAACACCAAAGGCCAGGTCATCGGCCTTGCCACATTCAATCTCATTGATTCCAATACCGGCATCAGCGCGACGGGGGCCAACTTCGTCGTCCCGGTGACCGTCGTCAAGGAGTTCCTGGGCAAAGCCGGAGTTGAACCCAAGGAGAGCGAATTAACCAAGTCGTTCTATGCGGCGCTCCATGAAATGGACCAATCCTATTATTCGGTCGCGCTTGGACATCTTAAGGAGATCGACAAGCTCAATCCCGGAGAAGGATTCGTGGCGAAGGCGATTTCGGAGTGCGAAGCCGCGATCAAAGAAGGCAAGGACCGCTCCTCGGCAGTTCCTGTGGGTCTCATAGTCGGCGTCGGCGGGGGAATCTTGGTCGTCGCGCTCATCTTCTTCGCGATCGGAAAGATGGCGGGAAAAAGTACTGCGACCCGTCCGCATGTGGAGTCGGCGCCGGAACCGGCTCCTGTCGTCGAGCAACCTGCAACACCCGCAACGGCTCCTACCCCGCCTCCCGTGCAGGCTCCACCCAGTTCTGCCGGCACGGATGCGCCATCGGAACCTGAATCGAAGGAATAGCTACTTCAGCGAGGCTTTCTTGCGCTGAGGGCGTGGGTAAGCCTCGAACTGGAGCCTCGCGGTGTTGTAGGCGTTAACCAGTTCTTCGGCCAAATCGTCCGCACACAGCCTCCGGCACCACGCCGGGCCGTTGAGCCCCATAAGCCGCCGGCTGTCCGTATCCTGCAGCATTCTGACGAGCGCCTGGGAGAACTCGGATTCCGTCGGCTCGGTGAGCACGCCCGTGACCCCGTCGCACACGACTTCGCGAGGGCCGTTTGCGGAGACGGCCACGCAAGGCAGCCCAGCATTCATCGCTTCGATCAGGACGAGCCCGAGGGTGTCGTTCTGAGACGGGAATGCGAAGATATCCGCGGCGGCATAATACGAGGCCATTTCGGAGTGCGGCACCTCGCCCGTGAAGATGACTTTCTGCATGCGCATCTTGCTCGCCAATTTCCTCACGGCGGACTCGTTGGGCCCACCGCCTACGACCACCAGTCGATAATCGAGGTTCTTCGGGACTTTGGAGACGGCACGCAGCAAGAATTCCACACCCTTCTCAGGGGCAATCCGTCCGGCGCAGAGAATGACCGGCGTTCCCTCGGGAATTGCCAGCTTCTCTCGCATGGCGAGCCTGGCTCCTGGAGCGGCGAAGAGCTTCTTATTCGGAGGTCGGACGAGCCGGATCGGGACTTTAACGCCGTGGTCGCGCAGCCAGTCCTTCATAAGAAGCGTCGAGACCGTCACGCAATGCGACTTCGCACAGTGCCGTTTGACGATGTGAGTCAAGGCGGCTTCACCTACGTTGCGGAGCGCTGGGAGATAGCTGCTGTAGTTAGGGAGCAGCGTATGAAACGTAAAAACGAGCGGCACCCCATGCTTCTTGCTCAGTCGCTCGGCGGCGAATCCGGTCGTCATCGGATGATGGCTGTGGATGACGTCGAACTTGCCTTCGCGGAAGATCTTATCCACTCCACTGAACGGGCGCAGACCTGGATACCACTTCTCGGTCCAAATAACGCTGGGAAGCCGGACGACGCCCTCTTCAGGTGGGAGTTCATCAGCGTTTTCGGGTGTAAAGATGACGACCTCGTGGCCCGCCTCACGCAGAGCCTGGCGATACGCCTTGATCATCGTCACTACGCCATTGATAAATGGGTCGTAGCCCTCGGAGAAGAAAGCGATTTTCATCGTAGAGACTTCAGTCCAAATCCACCCGGTCAGATATGGGGAGCGGGACCAGAAAACACTCCCAAAGACGATTCAAAGTACCCGTTTCTCCGCCGATATTGCCAGTTTTTAGTTCAAATGAGCCCGTTGTCCCAGTCTCGTGCCTCTCCTCTGATACGCGCTCATGCGCCGACGAATCCCAAAGATTTCGAGCCCAAATTGGGAAAAACTTCGCTGATCCGCTCGTTCCCGCATCGCTGCTGCAGCACTTCCGCAAGCACGAGACGATAGTCGGTCGTCACCTGCAGATCGCCTGGCCCATCCAGAGCGTCCGCTTTGAGTCCGGGCCATTCGCCGTGGACCTTCCCGCCCTTCACACCGCCTCCCAAGAGGAACATCACGCTGCCATGGCCGTGATCCGTGCCGAGTCCGGTGTTCTCCTGGACCCTCCGGCCGAACTCGGTTTGAACTACAGTTGTGACCCTGTTCAGGTCGTTTCCAAGGTCTAGGGAGAACGCTGCGAGCGATCGGGCAAGGTCGTCGAGATGCCCCGAGAGCAGTTGCGCCTGGGCAACATGTGTGTCCCACCCTCCTTTGTCGAGGAATGCGACCTCGAGTCCGAGGTCGGCCTTGATGAGAAACGCGACCTGCCGAAGCCCTCTTCCCAGGTCCGTATCGGGGTATTTCGCCCCGTTCGAGGGAACGTAGCGCCTCGGATCTACACGGTTCAGGGCCTCGAGGACTTCCAAGGTCTCCCGGCCGGCCTGAGCGATCGCATCCTTGCCAGAACCATAAAGCTCGGTGAGCGCCAATCGGAACTGGGCCTCCTCTTCGTCGCCTGCCGCCAAGCGAAAGTCGGCTAGGGACTCTAGCGCCGTGGCCTGTGTCGCGCCTCGGAGCGAATCGGGCATGACCGAAGAAAAGGCGACCGCACGGAGAGGGGAATTCCGGTCGCCTACGCTGGACTCGAGATGTCGGGCCAACCATCCACTGGCCGTGCCGGTCGCCTCGGCCGACATCCCATGCTCCATCGTCGCCATCGCCTCGAAGTGCGACCGTGTCTCGTCGCCGGACCCTGCGGCATGAACCAAGCCCAGTTTCCCGTCGTGGAAGAGCGGCAGAAGAGGAGAGAGCGCCGGATTCAACCCAAAGAAACCGTCCAAATCGAGGGATCGATCCCCTTTGCCAGGGTCCTTTGGTGCGGCGATTCCCAAAGACGGCCGTGCTCGATGATAGTCGTCTTCGCCATAAGGCACGACGGCATTAAGGCCGTCCATGCCCCCTCTCAGGAAAATGTTGACGAACACGTTGGGCCGAGTGCCGGGTTGCGACACGGCCATTTGGGCTAGCGCTGACCGTCTGCTCGCCCAGACGAGCCCGCCGAGTGCTACGCCCACCAGGAGATGTCGTCGGCTGATCGCGATCTGCGCCTCTGCGGAAACGGGTTCGACGGCCCTCTCCGGTCTGAAGGGACCCACCCGCCCTTCTCCATCGCAGAACATCCAATCTTGTTTTCTGGGCATCGGGGCTATCTCCACTGGAACTCGGGCGACGCAAAGCAGAGAGTGGCGGCAAGGGCGGTTTTGTCGCCTGATCTTGCGCCTTGCCGTGCCGCCGTCTCAGATACCAACCGTTCGATTCTCTTCCCTTCGGGACTCTCCAAGGGCCTCCCCAAAACGAGTTCGGCGACGGCTCCTGCACCCCTCTGGCCGACATGGGCTCGAAGGGCCGAATAGTCGATGTTGGTCCCTTGAATCTTCTGATTTGCCAATGCAAAGGCGAAATTCCACCTCCCTAGAAGGGTCCCGGTCCAGGAAGCGGTCTTGTCGGGATATCCGTCCGGCATTGGCCACTGATAGAGCGGCTGGCTCATCGAGTCCAGATGCCTCTGCACGCCGACGTCTCCGTCGGTTTCGGCGCTCAAGGAGCGAAGCGCCGACACAATGAAGTCGAACGGCCGCTTGATCAAGGGTTGCGCCTCAATCAGAGATTCTGAAAGAAGAATCACACGGAGCACGGAGCGGATGTCGCCCTGGGTTTCGATGAATTTTTGAGCGGCCCGCCGAACGAGTTCCTGATGGCCATCACCTACGAATTCCCGACAAAGCTTGTCGCAGATGTGCTGTGCAGTTGAGGGGTGATTGGCCAGGATGGCGAGGACGCGATCGCCATCCTCGATCCCTCCCCCGGCGGGAATCGTGTGGCCCAACACCGTCTTTTCTCCTTTGTCATGAAGGTCCTCACGGAAGAGAAACTCACCCCGTTTGTGCAGGAAGCGGTTCTCGATCGACCAACCGGTCAGGCACCGAGCCACCTCCTGGATGTCCTTCATCGTGTATCCACCCTTGACCCCCAGGGTGTGGAGTTCCATGATCTCCCGCGCATAGTTCTCATTTGGCACGCCGGCGCGGTTGACTTGGTTGTCCAGATACACCAGCATCGCCGGGCTATGGGCTGACGCCTTGAGGAGCTCGCCGAAATTGCCCATTGCGTTCTTGCGAATCACGGACTGCTGGTCAGGGCCGATCCGATCGACCGTGTAACCTTTGCGAGCGTATAGGTTGAAGTGGTTCGTCCAAAAGTCGACCATCCGCTCTTGGAGCTGGTTCTTCGAATAGACCGCCCTCAAAATCGCCACCTGCTGGAGCTGTCGGAGCACATTGTCGTCGGGCAGGTCCCGCAAGTCGTAGTCCGTCATTTGCAGGGGGTCGCACCGTCGGATCATGTACTGGAGCCGCAGGTCTTCCGTCTGATCGGCCCTTAACTGCTCCTCGATGTAAGCGTCTCTGCCCATCTTGGCGACGCGCGCCAATTCTCCCGGGATTGGGCCAAAACCAACTCGATTGACCAATCGCCAGGTCGGGTCGAGGTTCGCGCTTGGCAGAGCCACCGATTCCGGCCAGCCGCTGCCGGCGACCCGAGCGGCGATTCGGGCGCACCCGACGGACGCGGTGGTCGCCCCTGCGAGAAGGCCAAGCCGCAGCGCCTCACGCCGGGTCAGCACCGCTACATCGCTCCCAAATTCGCTGGAGGCGCCGTCGCTCCTGATTCGTCTTGCACGGTCGAGAAGAGCGCCTGCGCACCCACTCCGATCGAAATGAGCAGCGCCAACGGGCCGAAAACGAACCAACCGAAAACGGGCACCAGTCCGGAAACCACCAGGATTCCTGCGCCACGCGATAGCGCTCCAAAGCCGGAGATCCCCGTCTCTATCTTTTGGATGCGGCCGGCGATCATCTGGGCGATGCCACTTGCGCCGAGCGAAGCGATCGCCACGAGCGTCATGACGCCGATCCAACCGACGAACTTCACGAGCGGGAACGGCTGATAGAGCAAAACGATGCTGAAAGCACCTACCGTCAGCATCGACGCCAGGCCTATGAAAAGCGATCGCCACGGATACGCTTGAACGATCCGGCAGGCCTCCCTGCTTCGAGATTGAAAGATGAGCGCCATCCCCATGAATAGCGTCCAAGCCGAGACGCAGATCGCGATCACGCTCGCGACAATAGCAAAAACATCTCCGATCGTCATGAGACTATCTCCTCGCGGACAAACCCTCTCGATGCCCGCTCTTCCCTCCAGTCTATAGAGGGTTCTCTCAGAATAGTCCAGGGACCCAGGACCATGGCGGGTGGAGAATTGGAAAGGCGGCACGGCTATTGCCGCGCCGCCAGGTCTATCCCTTGCTCTGAGATTCGTCTATTGATGGGGCCGCACGACGATGTCGCCGTCCGTTACCAAGCCATCGAAATCGACCACCGGACCGTTGTTGTCGGCGGCAAAGTGGAATCGATACTTGTCCGGGTCGCCGGCGCCACCTGGCTGTTTTCGGTCTTCGACGCGGCCGACGAGATTGCCTTCTCTACGAATGGGTCCATTTGGTCCCATCCGGGCTAATACGGCGCGACCGCCGAATTCGGCGACATGCCCGACGACCCCCAGGGTCTGCAACCGGATAAGGGTGATTTCGAACCGTTCATTTGCATTTTGGGCAACGTTGGTAAACCACCAACTGCCCCCCAAACGAATCTGTCCGTTCACGGCATAGTGCGCGAGTTCGAACCGGAAGTAGCCCTGGTGGCCGTCCGCAGTTCGAGCTCGTCCCGTTCCTCGGGCTCCGTCGACAAATGTCCCTTGAGCCATGGCCGCTGCTGCGACTATGGCGACGCCAATCACACAGGCTTTTTTGAATACCATTGTTTCCTTCTCCTGGCCAACCCAAGGTCAGAAACCTGCGGTTGACCTATTCGGCTTTGACGAAGGCACCGGCGTTGTGTTCCAGTGGCCGCAATGGAATTTCTCGATTTTTCGCACAGCCGGCATATTCACCGGGAGAGTGAGTTCTCACCCACCGATCGGCTATTCTTGCCGCATGAAGCGCTCCCGCTCGAACGATCCGCTCCAGGCGATTCCGAATGTCGGACCCTCGATCGCAGCCGGTCTTCGGAGGCTGGGTATCGACAGCCCAGATCAACTGAAAGG
>JAYROD010000006.1:0-12093 GCA_041911835.1 Fimbriimonadaceae bacterium
CGCGCCTGTTGGTGGCTTTCCTCCACACGGATCGGATATTCGCCATTCACGACCGCATGGGTCGGCGACTCGTCTCGGTCAGTGAAATGGTTGAGGAAGCCGACGTCGTTCTCAACGCTGACTCATTCGAGCGCGAGCGACAAGTCCATAAACACATCGGCGATTTCATCCTCTTCTGGTCGGGGGTCTATCCGGAGTTCCTGAGACAACTCAAGCTGCAGCTTGCCGGCGAGCTTGTTTACGACTATCACCGCCAGGGCCGCGAAAGCTATTACGTGGTTAGCACGTTTGACCATGCTCCTTATCAGGAGGAGGCGCTCGTCTTTCGGCAGCTCAGCGAGGAATTTGAGGAATACGCTGCTTGTCTGCGGTTTGTCCGGCACCAACTGCCCCTCCACGTAGGGAGCGAGGGGAACGGTTAGGCCGCAGTCTGCATGAGCAGCTCGAGATTCGCCTTTGCTTCTGGATAGTTGGGCTTTGCCTGCATCGCCTGCTCATAGCAGGTCTTGGCCCCGTCCGCAAGTTCCAACCGAAAGAGGCAGTTGCCCAACGAGAACCAGCCTTCGGCGTGGTTTGGCTCGAGTTGAAGCCCCAACTGGTAGCTTTCTGCTGCCTCCACAAATCTTCCGGAAGCGTAAAGCGCATCACCCGCATTAAATCGAGCGTTGGGGTCGTGCGGGTTCATCTGAATCGCCCTCTCGAAGCACTCGGATGCGGTAATGATATGGCCCGCCCGTTGAAGCGCTCGACCGCAATTGACCAATTGCTCGGCGGTCAGTCCGACGGAGCGCTCCCGATGTTCGTAGGCCGTCAAGAGCTTCTCAATGTCCCCGGTCGACTCGCAAGCGGCGGACCAAAGCGCCAAAACTTCTTCGTGATGCAGACCGGATTCCCAGGTCTGCTCGCAAAGGATCTGGGCCTCTTCCGCGCGGCCCGACTCCATCAGGATCCTTGCGGCGACTCTTTTCGATTTCGGACCCTGCTCGGGATCGCCAAAGCACGCCTTCATAGACTCGAGCGCCTCGTCCAGCCGACCGAGCCTGGATTCCATCGCTCCTTTGCCAAAGAGCGCGAGAGCGCACAGTGGGTCGACGGCGAGAGCCTGAGTGAAACAGGCCAGAGCCTCTTCATTCCGCTCGACCAGCGCCAGGATCTGACCCTTCAGAACCAAACGCTTGTGCGTGTAAATTCCGTAGTCGCCGTTGAGGCCCTCGGGCCAGTCGAGCGCGAGACACTTGTCCATCGTAGAGAGAGCCTCAACGAAGCGCTTCAACTCGGTGAGTGCACGGACCTTTTCGAACTCGATCAGGATTCCACCAAAACCGCGATCCGTTGCCTCGTCGCACTTTATCAAGGCTTCTTCTGCGCGTCCAACATCGATCAGCGCGCTCAGCAAGAGATGGTAGGTCAGACTCCCATATGGAGCGTTGCCCGGCATAAGCGCAATGCATTTTTGTGCTGCGGAAATCGCGTTGGCGGGGCGCGTTGCGGTCACGTACGCATTCGCAAGATTGAACCAATGGAATGGCTCCTGCGGGCTCTCAGCGACCTCGCGCTCAAGCATGGTCACCGTGCGATGGAGCTTGTTCTTCTCTTCCATTGCGCTGGGCGTGTAACCGTAGTGGTTCAGCCTGGCTCCCGAGATCGTGGCGGTGATCAGACCAGATTCATTGAGTGATGGCAAGACCTGTTCATGTATCCTGCCCGTGAATCGGATGCCTTGGAGCTTTCGGAACAGGCGAATGGGGGTGTGGACATACTGGTCGCTTTGCCCTTCCTCGCGCATGAAGTTGATGATGCGAATGTAGTAGCCACCGAAATGGGGCCTCATCAGCCCTTCGCGGATCATCTTCGCCGAGCCTTCGGCGACTTCTTCATCGGCGTCGATCCAGAGGACCCAATGACTCGTTGCCAATTTGAGAGATTCGTTCCTGGCCGCAGCGAAATCGTCATTCCACTTGAAGCTTCCTATCGTCGCTCCGTACTTCTGGGCGATCTCGACTGTGCAGTCTGATGAGCCGGTATCGACGACGATGATCTCGTCGGTCAGGCCTTGGAGGCTCTTGAGGCAGCGGTCGAGGTTCTTCTCTTCGTTCTTGACGATGAGGCAGGCGGAGAGCGTGATGCCGACATCGCTTGGCTCAAGCGTAGAAACCTGTTGACAGCGCTTTAGGAGTTTCTCGCCGAGCTCGTCCTTGACCCCGAGCTTTTTCGCCATGAGCTTGCGGCAATGGAAATAGTCCACCAAGATCTGCGCGAATTGGTTGAATTTGGACGAAGTTTGGGCGGCTTCTAAGAACTCGACCGCATCGACTTCGCGCTGGGTGTGACAGAGCAGGTTTCCGAGACGCACGCTGAGCTCCGGGTCCTGGGGGTTCTTGGACAGCTCTGTTCTTAACAGGCTCTCAGCTTCGGCGTATTGAGCCGATGCGAACATGGCCTCGGCCTGCTCGCAGATTCCTTGAATTTCCGGGGACATCGATCTAAGCCGCCGCTCGTCGTTGCTCGGCAAGCCGGATGAGGTGCTTTCGAGCGCCGGCGATGCTGAACATTTCGTCGCGGAGAAGCCGTTTGAGGAGGAACACGATTTGAATGTCCTCCGAGCGGTATCGGCGCTGCCCGCCTTCCGTTCTTTCGGGGTTGAGAAACTCCACGAATTCGCGCTCCCAGTATCGGAGCGTGTGGACCTCCACACCGGTGATGCGGCTTGCGACGCTGATACTCACCGATTGGTCTGCCTTGTTTTGACGCCGAGCGTTGGACATTCCGGGTTCGATTCTCCTGTGCCCCGCCGCTCAGCGGGGTTCCCGGTAAAGTTATCGGCAGTCAAATGCCCGATGCTTAGGGTTTTTACTCCTCGATCAGGTACTCGGCAACCAAGAGCGCCGTATCCAGAAGCGCATCTGAGTGAGTCCGCTCGTATCCGTGGCTGGTATCGACTCCCGGGCCGATAAGAGCCACTTCCGCGTTGCCACCCGCTCGCCAGTACATGGTGCCATCGGAGCCGTAATAGGGATAAATGTCCGGCTTGAGGTCCACACCGGCGGCCTCAGCTATCCTGCGTATCTTGTCAGTGAGCCTCTTGCTATAGGGTCCGCCAGAGTCTTTCAGGCAGATCGAGCAATGGAATTCGTCGCCCTGAATGCCTTCTCCGACGCAAGCCATGTCGAGAACGAGCATCTCGGCGAGGTCTTCGGGAAGGCCGTCGTATCCTCCATGCCCGACTTCCTCGTAGTTGCTAAAAAGCGCGTGGGTGCGTTGCGCCGTGCTTACTCCCGCATCCTTCAACGCCTTGAGCGCTGCCAACGCGCACGCTACACAAGCCTTGTCGTCGAGGAACCTTGAACGAACAAAGCCGGAAGGGGAAAGCTCCGCGCGGGGATCGACATAGACGAAGTCACCCACTTCGATCCCCAGCATCCGAGTCTCGTCGGCCGAGCTTGTCCGTTCATCGACTCGAATCTCCATCGAATCGGCATCGCGCTTGGCGGTTGGCGCTTCTTTGTTGACGTGCCCGGCGCCGTTGGCGAGGACGATCGAACCACGCACCTGACGCCCGCTTCGGGTCTGCACCCAGACGCCCTCGCTTTCCACAGTGGGCCACATCAGGCTGTTCAGCGCGGTCATCTTCAGGCGTCCGTTCGACTTGATCTGAGCCACCATCGCACCGAGCGTATCGACATGGGAACTGAGGGCTCTCGGGCGATCGTCGCGGAGCCCTTCCAGATTGGCCACCAAGGCTCCCTTATGCGTACGAACGCTCTGAATGCCGATGCTGTCGAGTTCCTGTTGCACGAAGCTGATCACCCACTCCGTATCGCCGGTTGGGCTGGGAGTGTTGAGCAAATCCTGAAGAACTCGCATGAGGTACTCGGACGAAATGGTGAAACGAGCCATGGTTGGCTAAGTATAACTGGGCACGAGAAGGAGGATGAGCGGCGCGCGGCGCCCCGAGCAGGACATCGCCGGCGAACCACCGAACCTCAATCCGCGTGGAGCGCCGCCATCATTTCCGTCTTTGGAAGCCCGTCTTGGCGATTGGAACCGCGGTCGGCGTCTACTTTTCCCTCGCTTCGCATCTCGAACAGCAGAGGCAAATTGCCGCAGTCTTTGCCTTCACCGTTGTGCTGTGGGCTTCGGAAGCCTTTCCTATCGGCGTGACATCGCTGGCGTCCATGGCGCTTCTTGCACTGGTTGCCGGCGTGCCCGAGTCGGCGGCTTTCGAAGGACTTGGCAGCCCGATCATCCCCCTCTTCATCGGCAGCCTCATACTCGCCAAAGCGATGGAAGTTACCGGGCTGAGCAAACGCGTAGCGCTCAGCTTGCTCAAGCGCGATTGGCCTACCCGCACGCCTGGGCACCTCATGTTGACGATGTGCCTCCTCACGGGCGCCGTTTCTCTCTTCATCTCGAGCACGGCGACCGTTGCGATGATGATGCCGATCGCTTTGAGCATCCTCACGGCTCTGAACGCCAAAAGTTCGAAGGCCCCTTACGGCGTGGGACTCTTGTTGGCGCTAACGTTCTCTGCAAACGTGTCGGTCGGGACGCCGATTGGCACGCCGCCCGATCTGATGGCTGTCCAGCAGGTCCAGCAGAGCGCTCACAAAGACTTGACATTCGGCCTCTGGATGAGCTTTGGAATGCCGATCACAGCGCTGCTCATCGTCGGAGTGTGGGCTGTGCTCATGGCACTTTTCGGCAGGACGGCCCCGGATACGCGGCTCGCCCAACAGGAGACGCTCGAAGAATCCAAGGCGCTGGCGCCAATCACTTCGGCCGAGAAAATGGTCGCTTGGACGCTGGGCATTTCCATTGCGCTATGGGTGGCGCCTGCGGTGCTGACGCCGCTCCTGAACGGGGTCGCGCCCGACGTAGCGAACTGGATCAACGTCAGACTTTCAGCCAACATGGTCGGCGTTCTGGCAGCGGTGCTTTTGTTCCTTCTGCCCGCAAAAGATTGCGAAGGCGGTCACGCGATCACCTGGCGCGATGCAGCGGGGATCGATTGGGGAATCGTCCTGCTCATTGGGGCAGGCATCTCGTTGGGGAACGCGCTGTTCAAGTGCGGTTTGGCCGGCGAACTTGGGGTCGACATTGCCCGCTTGACCGGAGCGAACTCGCTTTGGTCGATAACGGCCATGGGGACTGGAATCGCGATCATTGTCAGCGAATTCGCTTCGAACACAGCGACTGCCACGGCGCTGCTGCCGGTCATCATCGGCGTTGCCGGAGGGGCGCACGTGAGCCCCGTCGCTCCGGCCCTCGGCACGGCGCTCGGAGCCAGCATGGGGTTTATGCTGCCATTCAGCACGGCGTCCAACGCGATGGTCTATTCGACCGGCATCATCCCTCAAGGCCAGATGATGAAAGCAGCACTTCTCCTGGATGTTGTGGCGTTTTTCGCCATCCTCGTGACATTGCGCGTCGTCTTGCCCCTTGTCGGACTCGCCTGAGAGTTGCTACGCGGCCCATAATAGGACATGCCCCACACGCCCCCCGTAGCGCGGATCGTTACGCTCGGATGCGCCAAAAACGAAGTGGATAGCGAGGAGATTGCGGGAGTCCTCGCCGAGTCCGGCTACGTTGTGGATGGGAGCAGAAAGGCCCCTAAAGTGACCATTATCAACACTTGCGGCTTTCTCGAATCGAGCAAGCAAGAATCGATCGAGGCGATCAAGAGAGCCGTGCGTTCAAAGGGGAAGGGCAAGGTCATCGTCGCGGGTTGCCTAGCCCAAAGGCTTGGAGAAGAACTCGCCCGACTGGCGCCTGGGGCCGACGCCTACATCGGCGTAGGGCAAATGGCCCGTTTCGGGGAGATCGTTTCCAAGGTCTTCGAATCCCATGAGCGGATTGTGGAGGTCGCCCCGCCCCATCATCGGTGGGCCGACATCCCCACTCGATCCCGTACCGGCAGGCCTTGGTCGGCCTATCTTAAGTTGAGTGAAGGGTGCGACCACCAGTGCACGTTCTGCACGATTCCCAGTTTTCGCGGCAAGCATGCGAGCAAGCCGATCGAGCGAGTCTTGGAGGAAGCGAAGCATCTGGCCAGAACCGGCGCGAAGGAGCTGAACTTAATCGCCCAAGATGTCACTCAGTACGGCTACGACCTCTACAAATCGTTTACGCTGCCAAAGCTCTTGCGAGAGCTGAACGTGGTGGAAAGCGTCGAATGGATCCGACTGCTCTATTTCTATCCGAACCGATTGACCGATGAGGTCATCGAGGCTATGGCCACTTTGGAGAAGGTCGTTCCTTATATCGACATCCCGCTGCAGCATACGCATCCGGATACGCTGCGCCGGATGAGGCGCCCGTGGGACGGAGAAAGATACTTGCGCCTTTTCGAGAAAGTCCGTGGGGAAATTCCGAACGTCGCCATTCGATCTACATTCATCGTAGGATTCCCTGGTGAGACCCAGGCCGAATTCACGCATTTGCTCGAGTTCGTCAAGGCAGCGCGTCTTGACCGAGTCGGCGCGTTCCTGTACAGCCGAGAACCCGGAACGCCGAGCTACGAAATGCCCGGCCAAGTTCCTCATAGAGTCAAAAAGGAGCGATATGATCGCCTCATGAAGAGCCAGCAAGCGATTTCGCTCTCGCAAAACCGGCTGTGGATGGGACGTGAACTCAGGGTGCTCGTGGACGAATTAAAAGACGGCTGGATCGCGGGCCGATCGTTTCGCGATGCGCCGGAGATCGATGGCTGGGTCTATGCCAAGGGCCTCGGAAACCCAGGAGAATTCGTGGATGTTCGAGTCACAGAAGTTGCAGAATACGATTTGTATGGAGCCATCGTTGGTCAGGGATCCGGACCTTCGGGCCGGAAGCTCGTGCCGCTGCGGCTAAGCTCCCCCAGCCAACCAAGATAGGGCCCGAGTGAGCCCGACAGACTGCAAGAAGACCGCCCGGGCCGGAGCCCAGGGCGGTCTTTTCGCGTGAGTTAAGTTGTACTTCATCTATCCGCCGCGCAAGAGCGACAGGACGGCTTGCGGAGCCGCATTCGCCTGAGCGAGCACGGAGAGACCGCTCTGCTGCAGGATCTGAAGTTTTGTGAAGTTGGTCATTTCGCTGGCGATGTCCGTGTCCCGAATCGCCGATTCGGTCGCCGACAGATTCTCTTTAGCGATGCCCAACGATCGAACATTGGATTCCAGAATGTTGCGCTGGAACGAGCCGATTTGTCCTCGTTTGGTGGCGACGTCGCTAATGGCCTTATCGATTACCGCGAGAGCGTCTGAGGCGCCCTGGGAGGTCGTCAAGTCCACGTTGCTGAGATCCAGACCCGCGATGGCGCCCAGTCCGAGCTGCGATGCAGCCATGTTGCTGAGCGAGAGGCTCGTGGTTTCCCCGGCATTTGCGCCGATCTGGAAGAGCGAGTTGCCCGCATTGACTTGGCCCCAAGCGGCTGCGGCCATGCTGACGTTGCCAGCTTCGGTGAGCTGAATCGAGTTGCCGTATGTGTCTCGAAGCGTCAGGCCAGTGCCTTTGTCGAACGTGACCGTGGCAAGGCCGCCGGCGGCTGCGCCGTTCATGTCGATGACGACGTCGGCGATCGAGTCGATTCCGGCATTGCTGGCTGCTCCAGCTTGGGTCTGCAGCACGCCGTTCGAGTCGACCAAATCGACCTTCGACGAGGAGCCGTAGTTGCGATTCGTCAACACGACGCCGCCATTCGCAGTCCAACTTGCCGAAACGCCGGTCTGATTCGAAGACGCATTGATCCTGGCGAGGACATCGCCGATCGTATCGGTCGCCGACGTATTGAACGAGATGCCGTTGATGGAGAAGCTGCCAGCCTGAACGGTGTCCGTGGCGTTGGCAAAAGTTCGTCCGCCAGTGAGAGTCGCCTTGGTCGCCGACTGGACCATATCGACCGTCACGACCGAGTTCGTGGTGATGGCGTTACCGCCAAATGTGCCGCTAAAGGAGAACGTGCTGACATTGGCGCCGCTCGTCGTTGCCGCATACGTTCCAGCACTGCCGTCCAGCAGCTTCTTCGTGCCAAAGGATGTCTGGGCGGCAATACGCGAGATCGAAGCGACGATCGAGTTCAGCTGACCCTGATTGGCTTGCTTTTGAGCGTCGCTCAACGTAGCCTGGTTGCCTGATGCGACGGCTAGAGCCCTTGCATCCTTGAGGAGGCTGTTCACTTCATCGAGGGCGCCTTCCGCCGTTTTCGAGTAGTTGATCGCATCCTGGTTGTTGCGGATGGCCTGATCGATGCCGCTAATCTGCGATCGGAAGCTCTCCGAAATGATCAGTCCTGCCGGGTCGTCGGCGGCGGAGTTGATCCGCAAGCCGGTGGAAAGTCGTGTGATGGATTTGGAGAAGTCCTGATTCGAACTCTCGAGATTTCTCAGGGCGTTCATCGCCATGAGGTTCGTGTTTACGCGAAAAGACATTCGATACTCCTTATCTTCCCAAAGGCTCTTCCTGGAGCCCTTCTTCGGGGTGTCAAGGATGTTTTTCCCTGTTCGAATTACCTGCTACCCAGTAAAAATACTGGTTATTGGTGTTTTTGCCAGGTTTTTGAATTTTGCGGACCCTTCGGCGTCGATTTCGAACCTGGAAGGACCCCCGCAAGCCGCCAGCGAATTCTTTGAGCGTGTCATTGGTGGGCAGAGTGGGTCGAAAGCGGCCGAGAGCGCGCCTGGCGATGTTCCTTGTGTATGTTCTGTTGATCCTTGGCGCGGTTACAACCCTGTATCCCTTCTTGGCGATGATGTCAACGGGTTTCAAGGGGCCGACCGATCAGAACGACAACAAGCTCATCCCGGCGTTTTGGACGAGCAATGACGAACTCTACACAAAGTACGTTGCCGACAAGTACGCCAATAAGAAAAGCGCCATCGACGCGACAAGAACAGGCGGCAACGCGAGCGCGGCGACCGTCCAAGCGTATCGCCGGTTCCTTATGGGGCTTCCGAACGAGTTTTGGACGGCTGGATTCCGTTCAGACACCATGCAGTCCACAAGCAAGCTCAACATGCTCTATCAAGGTTGGCTGAGGCAGCGCTACCGGGACATCGACGCACTCAATAAAGCGTATGTGGAAGAGAACGTCGCGTTTCAAACCGTGACCCCGCCAGCCGAACTCTTGGAGAGAAAGAATTGGTCGCCGCTGCCCGGAAAGAAGATCGAAGATTGGCAACTGTTCAAAGCGACTCTTCCGGAGCAATACCGCTTGCCCGTTACGGAGCGGCGGATGTTTCAAGAATTTCTCAGGGTCAAATTCAGCAATCAGATGAAGTCGGTCCCGCCCGAAATCGCCGCGGGTGCGACGAGCTTCGAGGCTATACCGCTGCCCGCCACCGGTGAACTTTTCGATGAGTTCAAGTCGAAAGCGCTGCCCCGACGATACGAGCATAAGACCGTCGAAAGCCTCTGGGCCGCGGTCGACTCGGCGCCGCTTCCGATCGAGGCGGACGAACGGGACTACCTGAATGAACACGCGGGCTCAGTACGTGCGGAGTTCAACGAGCGGAACTACCAGTACGTGCTCGACTACATCCTGCTAAACGGACGCGCCTTACTCAATACGGCGATCTTCTGTCTGCTGGCGGTTCTGACTCAGCTCATCGTCAATCCGCTCGCTGCCTACGCGCTCTCCCGCTATCCGATACCGGCCTCGGGCAAAATCCTTGTGTTTCTCTTGGCGACGATGGCCTTTCCCGCCGAGGTTGCGATGATCCCATCGTTCCTTTTGCTCAAGAGCCTCGGGCTGCTCAACACGTTTGCAGCGCTCGTGCTTCCGACGGCCGCATCGGGCTACATGATCTTCCTGCTCAAGGGCTTCTTCGATTCCCTGCCCCAAGAGCTCTATGAAAGTGGGCAGATTGACGGGGCCAAAGAGGCGACGATGCTCTGGAAGATCGCGCTCCCGCTGAGTCGGCCGGTGCTGGGCTATTTGGCGCTGTTGGCGTTCATGGGGGCCTATTCCTCGTTCATGTACGCGTTCCTGGTGGCGCAAGATCAGCGCATCTGGACGCTGATGGTTTGGATCTATCAGCTACAGTTGACGGCGCCCAAAGCGGTTATCATGGCCGCGCTGACGTTGGCGGCAATACCAACGTTGGTGGTGTTCTTGCTCGCCCAGAACGTGATCATGCGCGGCATCGTGTTGCCCGGCGAGAGGTGAAAGGGACTTGGACACGGTGCCCAAGTTAACGGGCAGGATGTCGATGCTACGCTGTTGCCTCGAGATAGTCGAGAAGTATTTGGGATGCGGATTTCGGACCACCATAAACCCAACCCGTGTAAATCTGGACGAGGTCGGCGCCGATGTCGAGCTTCGTTTTAAGGTCCTCGCCGCAGAAGACCCCTCCAACGCCGATCAGCACGAGGTCCGAACCAGCAGCGCTCTTCAAAGCCTTCAGGCACTCGTTCGCCCTTTTAAAGAGCGGCCGGCCGCTGAGGCCGCCTTCGATTTGCGGGTCTTCTGAGAGGCCCTCACGGCTGAGGGTGGTGTTGGTGGCGATGATGCCGGTCAATCGACAGGACTTGGCGACCGCCACGACGTCGAGGAGTTCCTGCTCGTTCAGATCGGGGGAGACCTTGACGAACAAAGGGACGGAAGGATCGATCTCGCGGAGCGAGCCCAGGATTTCGGTCAGCGGGCCCTTTTCCTGGAGCGACCTGAGGCCAGGGGTGTTGGGAGAGGAGACATTGACCACGAAGTAGTCGCCCAACCCCTGGAGCACACGAAAGGAGTTCGAATAGTCCTGAACGGCTTCCTCGACTGGGGTGATCTTGGATTTTCCAATATTTACACCGATCGGGATGCCGGGCTTAGCCGCCTTGAGCTTCTCAGCCAGAGCTTCGGCTCCAGAGTTATTGAAGCCCATGCGGTTGATAACGGCTTGGTCCTGCGGAAGCCGGAACAGGCGGGGTTTGGGGTTTCCAGGCTGGGGATGCCAGGTGGCAGTGCCGACCTCGGCGAACCCGAAGCCCATTCCCTTCCACCGATCGAGCGCTACGCCGTTCTTGTCGAAGCCGGCGGCCAAACCAAGAGGATTAGGGAAGCGGATACCGGCCACTGTGCGCTCGAGACGGGGATCCTGGAGCAGTCTTCCCTTGATGAGGCCGCGCGCCATTGCCCAGAGCGCCATATTGTGCGTCCGCTCCGGATCCAGCCGGAACAGGATCGGCCTGAGGAGGCGCTCGTACGACGACATCGCTATCGCATTATGGCGGCCCCGGCACGCCTTGGGCTTCTCATTCGTCCTGTAATTAGAGGACCTCTTTCAGGTACAATTTGAACGTTCAACGGGCCCCTTTACCCTCCATTTTCGTGTCCGTTTCGCAACAAGCCTATGTCAAACAACGCAGCGGCAACGCCTGAGCCAGAAGACGAAATTCAGGCGCGAGACGAAAACCAAGAACCGGCGATCACATCGCGGGCCGGCGGCGAAGACGATACCGTAGCCGGTAAGTTCGAGGCCAACTACGACGAGAGCTCGATTCAGGTGCTCGAGGGGCTGGAAGCTGTTCGCAAGCGGCCGGGCATGTACGTGGGCGATAACGGCCGAAAGGGCCTCCATCAGATGTTCCGCGAGGTCATCGACAACTCGGTTGATGAGGCGCTCGCGGGCTACTGCGACAAGATCACCGTTACATTGCACAAAGATAATTCGATGAGCGTCGAAGACAATGGACGTGGCATCCCGGTCGGCAAGCACGAGAAGATGGGTGTGTCGAGCCTCGAGGTCGTGATGACCGTCCTCCACGCCGGTGGAAAGTTCGGCGAAGGTGGCGGTTACAAAGTCTCGGGTGGCCTCCACGGCGTCGGCGTCAGCTGCACGAACGCGCTCTCCGAATGGTGCGAGGTGTGGGTAAGGCGAGACGGAAAACTTTGGTATCAGAAGTACAAGGCGGGCATTCCTCAAGAGCCCGTGAAGTCGATTGGCAAAGCGGACGGTACCGGCACAAAGACTCGATGGCTAGCCGACGCGAGCGTGTTGACCGACACGACCTACGATATCCACATTCTCAAAACTCGATTGCGCGAACTCGCTTACTTGAATCCGAAGGTTTCATTTGAGTTCGTGGATGAGCAGGATCCCGATCAATCGGAAACATTCCACTTCACTC
>JAYROD010000007.1:0-3739 GCA_041911835.1 Fimbriimonadaceae bacterium
ACCCATGCGCTCGGCATTCTGCACCGTTGCGATAATTGGGACATCGAGAAGTCGCGCACACTCAGCGAGGAACCGCGTCCTCGCGACAACCCGCTCGCCGGAAGCGATGGGTCGGAGGAAGGTTGGCTGCAGGTCGACCACGACCAACACGCTGTTGTTTCTCACGGCTAGCGGCTTCACTTCGGTCGAACCACCAAGACGGAACAAGGCGCCGTCGTCGCGACTTCGTAAGAGACGCTTCCCAAGAGCATCCGATCCAGCGCGCCATGGCCGTATGCTCCAATGACAACGAGGTCGCACTCACCTGTCGCTGCGTTTGAAATGATCAGATTTCCCGGACGACCGATGTCATGAGCGGAGATGATCTCATTGGCGCTCTTGGCTAGCTTCGCCGCCGCTTCGTCTGCGGTTCGGGCTGCATTGGCCTCCTGAGGCGTCACGACAATCGGGCTCACTACGGGGTCATAAACGGTATTGATCATAATCAGCGGCTCCACGCTGAACACCGTGAGCTTCTCGAATGCGTTGCTCCCCAGCCCTTGGATAAAGGAAATTGCGGCTTCCGATCCCGCGGAGCCATCCACACTCACAAGTGCCCTGAGACCCTTCTTGGAACGGAGTAATTCGCTGCTTTTCACAGGGTCGAGATGCGCGTAGTGGCGTGCGACCAGGACGCTTGCTTTGCAGTGCGATAGCAGCTTTCGCGCGACGCTTCCCAGAAGGGCCGCCGCGACCGCATTCTCGCCGCGACTCCCTAAAACGACGAGGTCGAAGGGATGCGAATCCGTATATCTTAGGAGTTCATTGCCGGGGTCTCCATCGAGCATCACTTCGGTGGCGTTCGCCCCTTGAGAGCGGAGCCGTTTGGCGGCTTCGGACGCAATCTGGCGAGAGCGCTCCCGCAAATTCGACCACACTTCAGCGGATTCTTGGAGATAGCTCGATTCCGCGACCGGCTGAAAGAGCCCCGCGAAAACCGTGGGAGTCGGCGTCACCGTCGCCACCGAAATCTCGGCGCCTTTGATGCCCGGGAGTTTGATAAGTATCTCTTCGGCGAGGGCCGAATGATCCGAACCGTCGGCAGCAAGAAGAATCTTCATTCCAACTACAATATACTGCTTGGGCTCCTGAACGATCGGTCGTCTATTTAATCGACGCTCAGCGGCAAGGCAGCACCGTCGTCACGATCTCGCCGAATCCGATTCGGAACCCATCTCCTTGGGCCCAGGCGCGCATAGCGACCGTGTCCCCGTCTTCGAGGAAAGTCCGTGTCTCGCCGGTTTCCTCGAGTGTGATGGGCTGGGAACCTCGCCAACTGAGTTCCAGCATCGAGCCATACGTGCCGGGATCTGGCCCGCTGATTGTTCCGCTGGCATACAGATCGCCCGGCTGAACATTCGTTCCATTGCTCGTTTGGTGAGCGAGTTGCTGTGCCATCGTCCAATACAGGTGCTTGGTGTTGCTGCGACAGATGGTCTGGAATTTCTTCATCGAAGCCGTCTTCACGGCAACCTCGAGTTCAATGTCGTAGTGCCCGTCGGCCGATTGACGGAGATAATCCAGGGGCTGAGGGTCTTGCTCCATTCCCGATATCCGGAACGGCTCGAGCGCGTCGAGGGTCACCACCCAAGGGCTGATGCTCGTACCAAAGCTCTTAGCCAGAAACGGCCCGAGCGGTTGATATTCCCAACGCTGAATATCGCGTGCCGACCAATCGTTGACGAGCACTAGTCCAGCAATAAAGTGCTCGGCATCGTCGACCTCGATCCGTTCCCCAAGGTCACACCCTTCCGAAAGGAAGAAGCCCATCTCGAGCTCGAAGTCCAGCTCCTTGCTCGGTCCGAATGTCGGACGGTCGTCGTTCGGCCCCTTCGTTTGGCCTTTTGGGCGGATTATGGGCTCGCCGGAAAGGACGACGCTGCTCGCACGGCCGTTATATCCGATCGGGATCCAACGATAGTTGGGCAGAAGTGGAGGTTGGTCGGGCCGGAACATTTTTCCCACGTTGCTCGCGTGGTGGATGCCTGAATAGAAGTCCACGAATGCCCCGATCGTAAACGGATCCACCATGAGCACTTCTCTCATCCCGACGAGCGCTGTCTCCCTAAGGTGAGCGTTGTCCCGGATCCGGCCGTTTTCTTTCAGCAAGAGTTCGAATGCAGCCTCTCGTATTTCAGAGAGCTCGTGGTTGGCGTTCAAGGCATCAAGCCAGCAGAGGTCGGGATCGACTCCCTGCAGCACACCTTCTTCGGCCAGGGCCCTCAAATCGAGAATTTGTTCGCCAATTGCGATTCCTGCCGTGACGATCGCATCGTCGTCGATTTCACCGTTGCGGAGCCGGATGAAATTGCCAAAAGGGAGATTCTGGATGGGAAACGGCGAGTCCGGAGAGGTTTCAACCCAGGATCGCGCGGACGCGGGGACGACGAAGCTCACTTGGCGACCACCGCAATTTCGAGCCCATTCGACTGCAAATCGTCCAACGGGTCCTGTATAGAGCAGGAGCCTATCGCCGCGAAAAGCTCACGATAATCGTCGATGGCGTCCACTTCTGCCTGCAATCCGCGCCATTCCAATCCGTCATCTCGGAATTCAAATGAATCAGGGGATTCATCGGCCAAAATCTCGCTCATCTCCGCGCGGGAGAGGTCGTGTTCTTCCGCGAGCACTCCCGCGCAGATTACGTTGAGGAAGCCGTGCGATGGGCCGCCCACGCTGCGGTCGAAAAATCGAAACGGGTGATGGAGACCGGCGGTCAGCTTATGCCGCAAATCGAGGTTGAGGCATTCTTGCAGGAACGCCGCCAAATCGTCGCACGAAGGATATGCCGCAGTCTGTAGCCCGCCTGTTCTTGCTTTGGCGCCGACGGATTCGGCTTCGGCAATCGAAAGGAGCCCATCGAGCATGAGATCGTCCCAGGGGAGTTCGACGAAACACTCTTCGAACCCGGACTGTACCAACGCCCGGAGCTGAGCGCGGGTCGGCTCTCCTTCTGACTTAACCTCATAGCATTCGACCAAAGCGGATCCCTTCGCATCCCGCTCGAATTCCTCGATCTTCTTCCTGTCCTCCTTGAGCTGAGCAAGGGACGTCCCCAGACAGGCGATCCCCCACGGCTTGCCACCCGGAATGTTTGGAAGCAGTTCGCCAAGGCGATGGACCGGGCACACGAATCGGTTGACGATCCATTGTTCTGCGCCACTCCGGTGACGGGCATAGTGATCCGCTGCGGTTGCCATGTCGAGCGCTGCGGGCGGAAAAAGCCCCGCATAGTCGAAGACCCCCGAAAGCATATGCCTGAGAGAAGCCGCCATGGCTTGAGTTTAGCAGGCTGAGCTAGTCTTGCTCGCGGGTAATCTTCATCTCGTCCCATGCCAAAACTGCGCGTCCTGATTGCTGACGACGACCCCATCATCAGGCTCGACCTGAGGCAGATGCTCGAGAACCTGGACTATGAGGTGGTTGCCGAGGCGGGAGACGGCGAAGATGCCATCAGGCTGGCTCGCGAGCATCGCCCCGATGTGTCGGTGCTCGACGTCAAGATGCCCACAATGGACGGCATCGAAGTAGCGTCCATACTCGCCAACGAATCGATCTCGCCGGCGATCCTCTTGACCGCCTATAGCGATCAGGAATTGGTCGAACGCGCAAAAGACGCCGGGGTCTTCGGATACCTTGTTAAGCCTTTCAAGCCGAGTGATCTGCCGCCTTCGATCGAAGTGGCAAGAAGTCGGTTCGA
>JAYROD010000008.1:0-3344 GCA_041911835.1 Fimbriimonadaceae bacterium
GTTTCGAGGGAAAGGGGCTCGACGGCGACTCGCATCATTTCCTGAACTCGCTCGGCCGACATACCAACTTCGAGGGCAACTTCATCGGGAGTGGGCTCTCGATGAAGGTCTTGCTGAAGCCGGTTTGCCGTCTTCATGACCTTGTTGATCAATTCGGCGACATAGACCGGGATCCGGATCGTGCGCCCTTGATTGATGATCGCGCGGGCAATAGCTCGGCGGATCCACCAAGTTGCATACGTGCTGAACCGGAAGCCCTTGCGCCAGTCAAACTTCTCGACGGCTCGGATGAGGCCCAAGTTGCCTTCCTGAATCAGGTCGGCAAGCGGAATGCCTCGCGCGTTGTACTTCTTAGCGATCGATACGACAAGACGAAGGTTCGATTCGATGAGCTGACGCTTGGCGTCGGGGTCGCCGAGCTGAACTCGCTTGGCGAGGTGTACTTCCTGCTCCGGCGTGAGAAGCTGTGCGCGGCGAGTTTGCCGCATCCACATCTCAAGCTCTTCAGAGTCGTCGTGTACTGCTGGGGCCTCGACCTCTTCGATTTCGTCCTCGCCCTCGGCAAGCTCCAACAGATCGTCTTCGCCCGGCTCCTGGGTGAGGTCGTCGATGAGCGCGTGGGGGGCGGTCTCTAGGAACCCGCCACGACCCGGCGTGCGAACCGTAATGGCTCGTCCGCGTCGCGCTTGCGTCGGTAACCCGTTTTCAACTGGCATTCTAATTCGTTTCCTCCAGGCCCGGCGTCATGCCGAGCGTTCTGGTAGCCTCACCATGAGCGACCGCGAACAGTTCTGGGATTTCCTACCCCGATCGTCCTGCAGCGAGTTTCTCCTTCTTGGAGAAGCTATCTATCCTAACGTAACACAATTCAGGCCATCTGACAATGCCTTTTCCACGTAATTTTGCGGAAGCGTCATCGTAAGGCGGCCGTCTTGGTTCGGCGCACACTCCGTGCCAACTCTATTAGACGTAAGAAGAAGCTTCGCCGTTGCGCTTTCAGACTGAGGCGCCAAATTCGCGCAACCTTCGTACGGTCCGGCAGATGGCACTTCCGAGCTCCTGAGCGGCCTCGTTCGTGTTGAACCTGCCAAAACTGACGCGGATGGCGCTTCGAAGGTTCATCTCGGAGACTCCCAAAGCGGTCAAGACATGGCTGGGCTCCTCAGAATTGGAGCTGCAGGCAGCTCCGCTGCTGAGGCCAAAGCCCTGTCGGTCCAGCTCGAGGAGCAGCGTCTCACCATGGATGCTAGCGAAGCTGAGGTTGAGTATGTAGGGTGATTGAGACTCCCCTTCAAGCGAGTTGAGTTGTCCTTCCTGAATCACTTCAGCCAGCACGGTTTGTCTCATAGATTCTGCTGTTTCTCGATCTTGGTCGAAACGGTCGATGCAGAGGGAACTTGCTTCGCCGAACCCAACGATCCCCGCCACGTTGAGAGTCCCGGCTCTTCGGCCGTGTTCTTGGCCACCTCCGATAAGCAGCGGCTCGAGAAACTCGCCTCCTCGAATCCAAAGGGCCCCTACGCCCTTGGGTCCATAGATCTTGTGAGCGCTGAAGCTCGCGAAGTCGATGCCGGTCAGGTCGAAAGGCACCTTGCCAACCGCTTGAGTCACATCGCGATGGAGACGGGCGCGCGACGGAGGGGGTTCCAGAATCGCTCCAGTTTCGTTGTTGACGAGCATGACGCTTAGTAGATCGCAGGGGCTCGTGGGCCCCTCCAGCCGATATCCCTTGTTCTTCAGAATTTCAGAGTTTCTGCGTCGGGCGGGCTCCAGGATGGAACTGTGCTCAAATGGGCTGATAGCGGAGCGCTCAAAGTTGGCGAGGATCCAGTCGTTGGCTTCGGTTGCCCCAGACGTAAATACGATTTCCTGAGGATCGTCCGCGCCCAGAAGGCGGGCGACCTTCTCACGGGCGCTCTCGACGGCGTTTCTCGCGTCGAGCCCCCAGGCATGGATGGAGTGCGCATTGCCTGGACGTGCAGTCCAATAAGGCGCCATCGCTTCGACGACGCGCGGGTCAACTGGCGTCGTTGAAGCATTGTCGAAATAGCGCTCGATCACACAATGAGTTTACGGGAAGACCGCTAAACTGCGACAGCCAAGGCTTCGCGGACGAGTCGGGGCACGTCGCTGGTTTTGTCTGCCACAGGGACTCCGGCTGCTTCCAGAGCCTTCACCTTGGATTCGGCGGTTCCCATTCCTCCGGAGATGATTGCACCTGCGTGTCCCATACGCTTGCCAGGCGGCGCGGTCCTCCCGCTAATGAAGGCGACCACTGGCTTGGACATCGTTCGAATGTATTCGGCTCCCGCTTCTTCATCAGTGCCACCGATTTCGCCGACCATCACGACTGCCTTGGTCGCCTCATCCGCCTCGAAGAGCTGTAGCACATCGACGAACCGCGTTCCCGGAAGCGGATCGCCTCCGATGCCAACGCAGGTCGTTTGACCAAGGCCCGCGTTAGTGAGCTCCCAGACGATCTCATAGGTTAACGTCCCGCTGCGGCTGACCATGCCGACTGGCCCAGGGGCGAATATGTGGCCCGGCATGATTCCCATCTTGCACTGGCCCGGAGTGATGATTCCGGCGCAGTTGCCTCCCAAAAGCCGGGTCCCTCCGCGTTGCTCGAGCATGTTAACGACACGAAGCATGTCGAGAGTCGGAATGCCCTCCGTGATAAGCGTAACGAAAGGGATGCCGGCGGCCTCGCACTCGAGCACGGAGTCTGCGGCAAACGGCCCGGGGACGAAAATGAGTGCAGCGTTAGGATGCGTCTCCTTAAATGCCTCGGCAACGGAATCGAAAACAGGTACTCCCAGGTGAGTCTGCCCGCCCTTGCCGGGAGTGACGCCTGCAACGACCTTCGTGCCATAGGCGATCATTTGTTCCGTGTGGAACGAACCTTCTCGGCCGGTCATGCCCGTGACGAGAACCCGAGTATCGCTATCGATCAAAATTGCCAAATCAGCCTCCGAAAACGCAAAAAAGAGTACCGAACTCGGGAGGAAACCCGCTTAGACGGATTCCGGGGCTACTCCGAGGTCGGCGGTCTCCCAGCAATGGATTGTTCGAACTTCGGCAAAATTGCCGGGCACATGTGGAAAACATCGGAGTAGAATAGTTTTGTGCACTGAGAAGGGCACTCGTCGAATCCCTGGAGACGGGGAACGGGGGAACCACTACTCGGGGTGAATTCGCTCTTCGGAGCGTTAGGGTAACTCTTGGCCCGAACCCGGCAGCTAACCTCGTAGACGGAGCGAGAGTCGCGTTTGTCAATAAAGGCAAACGATGGCCGGAAGGCGATCATCGTCAAATCCGTGCTTTCCCAACGATTCTCTTTGGAA
>JAYROD010000009.1:0-2798 GCA_041911835.1 Fimbriimonadaceae bacterium
ACCAGCCCGTTCGATGGACCGAAGGTCAGTGGCCGGGCGTCCTGTTCGACCTCGAACCGCAATTCAAGACCGGACCGGGCACGCTGTTTCTCTGGGGCAAGCTGACTTTTGCGACTCCAGGCAAGCTGAAAATGGTCTGCGCGGCGTCGACTGGAGTCATCGCGTACGTCAACCGCCAGAAGCTCATTTGGTACCAGGACACACATCGTCCGGTGCCTCGTGCGATCCTACCGTACACCGCCGAAATCGACACGACTGGGGAGGTCACCCTTCTGCTGAAGGTGCTGCGCAATAAGGAACCCCTGCTCCCGTTGGTGCTGTACTTCGTCGCCGAGGATGGTTCGATCGTGACTCCTCAAAGCTTTGGTACGATGGGCTAAGTGGGAGCGCTTGCCGACTGGCTGGCGAGACGGCTTTGGTTTGGAATGCTCTGGCTCATGCGCCGCAGATGGATGCGGCGGCTGCAGGATGCCTCGATCGACATGTGGCCCAAGCGCATGCGCCCAAGAATGAGGGAGTCCTATCTGCGGCAGAATCGATTCGCCAGGCGGTACGGGTTGCGAGTGCTGCGCTTCTCGATTTTTCTTCTGCTGGCAAGCCTTGCGCTGACGTTGACCCTGATCATCGTTTTGAGACTCTATGACGCCGGATATCTCAACCCTCCGCCGGAGAGCGGTTCGCCGCCGCGAGCGCAAGGCTGAGAATCTTCCGCTGCGGTGAAGACATCGGCAGGGCTTCTAGTTCCTCTGGCCGGGTCCACCGCAGGCCTGCGGCGGGCGCCGTCAACACCAGGAGCCTTGGCTCGAACCTTATGCGGTTTCGTGTCACCGTATGGCACACCGCCGGAAGGGTGGCGCTCAAGCGAGCGTTTTTAGCCCATGCCGGCCGTTCGACCGACTCGGTTCTCGGGAATTCCCACATCCCTCGCCACCAGGGCCCTTCCACAATCTGTCTGAGCCCCCACTTCCCTTCCCAGATTGGCGCCCAAACGCGATATTCGAACGTGAGGGTCTCAAGCTTTGGCGGACGAATTGGCAGCATCGACGCTATACCCTGGCGCTTTCCGACACACTCAGCGCCTAGGGGACATGATTCGCACTGCGGATTGCGTGGAGTGCACACGGTCGCCCCGAGCTCCATGATCGCCTGGTTCCACTCGCTCGGGCGATCCGGATCTACCATGACTTGCGCCCAATTCCAGGCTTCTCGGTGCAAAGCGGAGCCGGTTTCTCGAGATCCGGTTAGGCGCGCGAAGACTCTTTCGACGTTGCCATCCACTACGCCGATCCTTTCGTTCAGGCAGATCGATGCGATGGCAGCGGCCGTATAGCGTCCGACACCGGGCACGGCGAGCCACTCCGCATGGGTCTGCGGGAAGCCACTTTCGGCGATCTGCCTGGCCGCTTTCCGAAGGTTCTCGCATCGACGGTAGTAACCCAGGCCCTGCCATGCTGAGAGAACGTCTTGATCGGTTGCAGCGGCGAGCGCTTCGGCGTTCGGAAATCGCTCGAGCCACCGCTCGTAATAGGGGAGGGCCGTCGCCACCTGGGTTTGCTGGAGCATGATTTCGCTCACCCATATGCGATATGGATCCGTCGTTCTCCTCCAGGGCAGGTCCCTACCTTGCGTGCGATACCAGGCTGCCAGCTTGGACCGGATCGACTTAATGGCCGTTTCCGGCGCTCGCAAGGCCGAAGCTATCCAATGCCCCTTCGATATCCGCGCAATTGACGAGAGCTCTACCGATGACCAGATAGTCGGCCCCGTCTTCGAGCGCCTGAACCGCCGATCCAACTTGGCGCTGGTCGTGATGCTCACCATCCGGGAGCCGAATGCCCGGAGTGACCAGTACCGCTGAATGCCCGACGAGGGCACGAACGCTCTTCAGCTCCGGCGCGGGACAGATGACGCCGTCGAGTCCGCAGTCGACGGCGACATTCGAGAGCGCCAAGATGTGGTCGTGCAGGGACCGTTGGACGCCGTTGTAATCCGTCAAAACGTGCTGATCGAGGGACGTTAATACAGCAACACCCATAAGCAGCGGAGCGCCCGTTTCGCCAAAGTATCGCGCTTCTTCCACTGCAGCGGTCATCATGGCCGGACCGCCTGAGATGTGAAGGGTCAGCATCCATACGCCGGACTTTGCCGCCTCTCGAACGGCGAGCGCCACCGAATTCGGGATGTCGTGAAATTTTAGGTCCAAGAAGATCCGATCGGCGCCCTCATCCTGGAGCCTCTTGAGGACATCCAGCCCATGAGGCAACGTCAGAGCATGGCCGACTTTGAAGGCCCCGACGTGTCCCCTCAGTTTGTGGACGATACCGATCGCTTCATCGAGATTGCCGGTGTCGAGCGCGCAGATAACTTTTCGCTTGAGACTCATTTCAATGCCCCCGTTCGCGCTGCCCTCTCAGCGTGACTGATGCCGCCTCCTTGTCCATTGCCCTCATCGCCATAGACGTCTGGGAGGGTTCAATACTTTCATGATACACCGCGAACTGCTCATCGCCGGGGAATTTGTGGGCCCTTCAGATCTTAAGCCGAATCAGTTCGCGGAAATTCGATCACCGTACGATGATCACGTTGTCGGCCATACCGCGGTTGCCGGCATTGCCGAGGCGGAATCGGCAATCGAAGCTGCCGTCTCGGCCTTTCAATCTTGGCGCTTTTCAACTATCGACGAGCGCCAATCGTTATTGCAGACGATCGCCGCCGACGTTCGGGCAAACCGGAAGGCATTGGCCGATCTCTTGGTTGAAGAGATTGGCAAACCGATCGTCTGGGCCGAAGGAGAGGTC
>JAYROD010000010.1:0-23701 GCA_041911835.1 Fimbriimonadaceae bacterium
GTTTCCCCCATTGTGCAAGATTCCCAACTGCTGCCACCCGTAGGTGTGTGGGCCGTGTCTCAGTCCCACTCGGGGGGATCATCCTCTCAGACCCCCTACACGTCGTCGGCTTGGTAGGCCGTTACCCCACCAACTACCTGATGTGTCATGAACCGCTCCCAAAGCGAAAAACCTTTAATCCTTCCCTGATGCCAGGGTAGGGCCACATCCGGTATTTATGACATTTCTGCGTTTGTCCCGGACTTTGGGGCACGTTGTTCATGTATTACTCCGCCGTTCGCCACTAGGGCCGAAGCCCTCGTTCGACTTGCATGTTTTAGGCACGCCGCCAGCGTTCGTCCTGAGCCATGATCAAACTCTCCGAAGAAAGTGTTCCTAATCCCCAGTGGGGCTTAGTTTCATGGTTCTTTGTTTCTGCTGGCCTGAACCTATCGAGATTGCTCCCGGAAGGTCCAGTTCAGATTCCCCGGCCGCAAAACCAGGGATTGTTAATTTGTTGTTACACGCGTCTGTATTGAGCTTTCAAAGTGCGACCCCAACAATAAAATTGGGGCAAGAGAGATTATAGGCACCCCGACCCGGGAAAGTCAACCCCCTCGGGGGCCGATTTCGGATTTTGGGCGCCGACAATCTCGCGCTGCGGACACTCGATGCGCCGCACCACAGGTTCTAACGCTGCCTGGCACCGCCGAGGTCCACGGTAGGCCCTTTTGCTCAGCAAAAAGCAAGAAAGCCCCTGGCACATCCATGCCAGGGGCCGAGCAGCCAGTCATTTCGGCTACTGAGGCAGTTGCACGACCACGAAGGTCTCGTTCTCAAACCCTACAGTAACGAGAATGTTGTCGTTCTCGCCATGGGCGATCGGTATGCCGTTCTTGATTCCGACGGCGATCACGTTGTAAAAGCCCGGCTTCAGACCGCCAAATACGGTCCTCGAAGCGTTCGGCCCCAGGTCGACCGTCACGACCTGGCCTTCGAGCCCATTCGGCACCAGCTGAACCTGAACATTGTCCAGGGTATCGAAAAGGGACGCCGGGTTGTAGCCCAGATCGACCGTCAGCGACACCTGATCTGGGGCATTGTTGTTGCTGCAACCGGCGACCATCAGCACCGTCAGGGCGATCGCCCCCAAAACAGCCATCCTTAACAATCTAAGCACGCAAATCCTCCGTAGTCCATCATCTTATCCGAACCCGCACCCTCCACCGCAACCGATAGGACGCCCGCAAGAGCCCAAAAGGGTCGAAACTCCGGTCAAAGCGGCAGGACTAATTCTTCCACCATAGGTCGGGATCCCAAAACGATGCCGTCGCGTCGGCGAGCTTTGTCATGTCTGAAAACGCCTTCTTCAGCTTGGCGGGGGAGATGTCCTGAGAGCCCAAGGGGTAGCTCAGCACGAACCGCTTCTGTTTCTCGACGAATCCGAAAGACATCGGCGTGTTGTCGTCGTTGGCTTTAAGCAGCGCCAGCAAGGCCGCCGCAGGGATCTTGTCTGGAGTCGAAATGTCCTTGAAATAGGTGGTTAGGTACAAAATCGACTTGTCGACGCTGTAGATGACGTCGATCGAATAGCTGTATTTGGCGCCTTCAGCTTTGATGCGCCAGTAGTCGTTGCCCGCATCCGATTTCTTGGCGTCGACCGTGTAGCCCAGGCCCTCCAGCAGTTTCGCGACGTCGGGATTTTGCAGACAAGCGGGCGACGAGAACGCAGCGATCAGCAATAGGCTCGGCACGATGATAAGTCGGAAAATATTGCAGGAGCTCCACATAATCTTATTTTGACCTGGGAGCCCCTGAAAATTGCGATTTCTCGAGCAATGCTCGAGACCGCAATTTAGCGCGTTCCGCGCTTGCCGAAGATTCGGCCTTCCCAATCCGTGATGGCCAGCCGTCCCGGTCCACTGATCAGGACAGCCAAGCTCATCGCGATCAAGGCCAGGTTGAATTCGTAGCCCGGCCCGGAACTGCCCCCCATGAAGAACCCGTTCGCAAAGTGGACCTTGGCGATGGCGACCAGCATATTCACGATCAATCCCATCGCCGCAATTCGGCTGAAGACGCCGAACAGGAGCGCCAGGCTCCCCAAGAGCTCGGTATAGACCGCGACGTACACCATAGGAGTCGGAATCCCCATCTGTCCCATGAAGCCTATCGCTCCGTCCATGCCCGGACCGCCGAACCAGCCGAAGGCCTTTTGAGCGCCGTGGGCGAAGAAGATGATGCCGAGGGCGAACCGCAGTACGAGGAGCGCCCAGTCGGTCGCCGCAACCCTGGCTGTGACGGAAGCGCTTGTTGTTGGATGAGTAATGCTTGCCATATTTGTCTCCTGCTTATCTTAGTATAGCACAATGTTTAATAATGCGCTATACTTAACATAGCAGTATAATAACTCAAGCTGACACGGGATGTCAAGCCCCAAAGGAAGGATCAATGAAGATGGTAAAAACCGTGGAGAAAAAATGAAGGCTTCGGTTGAACTTGAACCTGCGGACGCAAAGCAGACGGATCAGTTCTGCCCAGTGGTGGCGACGCTCAATGTACTCAGCCAGCGCTGGACGCTTCACATCTTGCGTACGATGATGTCTGGACCAAAGCGGTTCAACGAGCTCTCACGGGCGATAGGGATCAATCCACGTACGCTTCGAGCGCGCCTTCAGGCTTTAGAAAATGACCAATTCATCTCCCGAAGGGTCATCAGCACGATGCCGCCCAACGTGGAGTACAGCTTGACCCCGAAAGGGGCTTCCCTCAACGACGTGTTCGATCGAATCTCCGAATGGGGGATTCGCTGGATGCCGGGCCCCGAGCAGACTTAGACCGCCCGCCCTTCTTTGGCTCGAGCGGCGCGCTCCCATTTCTCGATGGTACGAACGTCTTGGCGCCGCCGGTCCATGGCTTGGTCGACTTTGATGATGAGCATCTCGTACACGTCGACCCCAGGCATGTTCTTTTCGATATAGTCGAATGCTCCCCGCCTCATACACTCGACGGCGTTGGCGACGTTGCCATACGCGGTCATCACGATAACCTCGGCAAATAGATCCCGGGCGAACGCGGCATTGAGCACTTGAAGGCCCGATTGCGGGTCCTCGAGACTCATATCGGTGACGATAACGTCGAACGGCTCGGGAGCAGACTGTATCTGCTCGATTCCGGCTCCGGCGCTCTCCGCGGCGGTGACTCGGACTCCGTGTCGCTCGAGCCGTCGTACCACGGCGTCTCGAACGCCATCCTCATCTTCGATCACCAATACTCGGAACATAGGCGTTCAAGTATATCCGGCTGTCCAGGTTGAACGGGCCCCCTTGCTGCCTGGGGTTGCTTCAGAATAATGCTTGACCCCAATGCCGCGGCCTGCCAACCGCCTTGATAACCTGCGCACGCTTCGCCTCGCCAATCTCGACGCGGCGTTCGCGACGGCGTTCGGCACTCTTGTCGGCGGGTCGTTTCTGGTGGGCCTTATCCGGTTCTTTCATGGAGGCGACGCTTGGATCGGCATTACCGCGGCCTTGCCGAGCTTCTTGGGACTGCTTCAGATCCCAGGAGCGCTTTGGGGGCGCGGCTTTAGCAGTTACAAGCGATTTGTGTTGCCGGGCGGATTGATTTGGAGGCTGCTCTATATCCCGATCATCGCGCTGCCGTTTCTTGCGATTTCGGGTGAAGCGAGCCTCTTTATCCTCATTCTGTGCGTGGGGCTCGCTTCGGCTGCAGTGCAGCTCGTTTCGCCAATTTACAACGATTGGCTGGCCGAGTTGGTACCGGAGAACTCTCGTGGTTGGTTCTTCAGTCGGCGGAACGGCATCGCTTCTGGGGTTGGAGCAGTGGGCGGCCTGATCGGCGGTATCGCGCTCGACTGGCTTCGGAAAGGGGGCAGAGACCCGCTGGCGTTTGCTTCGATCTTCGCCTTCGGATGTGTTTGTGGTCTGGTGAGCTTCGCGTTCTTCATGCGGATGACCGACACGCCGCGGACACATCCGATCCGCGTGCCGCTAGCTCAAGGTTTGAAGGACCTCAAAAAGCCGTTTGTCAACAAGCAGTTCCGGGGCCTGCTGATCTTCTTCATCGTGTTCATCGCCGGGCAGGCGCTCGCTGGCAACCTGTACTCGGCGTTTGCGCTCGAGAGCCTGAAGATGCCCTATACGATCTTGCAGCTCACAGCGCTTTCTATGGCGGCGGGACAACTGCTTTCGATCAGGATGTGGGGCTACCTCGCGGACAAGTACGGCAATAAGCCGATCATTGGAATTCTCTCCGTCGGCCTCGTGCTGACTCCGGTCATCTGGCTTTTCTGCGTGCCGGGATACGATCTGCGGAACTCCATCATCCTCATCACGGGACATGTTTTCAACGGCATCGTCTGGAGCGGCATCGGCGTGTGCCAATTCAATCTCCTGTTGGTTAACGCCGAGCCCCGCGACCGGGCGAACTACATCGGAGTCGGACTCGCGCTTCAGGCCATCGTCGGAGGTATTTCACCGATGATAGGCGCCGCGTTGATGAGCGAATACCGCGTGTATGTCGAAGCCGTGGTCGCCTACAAGTGGCTTTTCGGCACGCAGATGGCCGTGCGCTTCCTGGCGATCTTCTTCCTGTTTGGAGTTCACGAGGAAGGGGCATTTTCAGTTCGCCGAACGCTCCGGCAACTGAGGGGAGTCACTCCCAAGGGCTATAAGGCTCTCAAGCAGCTGAGCACGAGCACGGATGTCGCTACCCGGGAGCAAGCCATTGGAGAGGTCGCTTCGGAGAGTTTCTCCCTTGCCGCGGACGAGATCATCAAGTCGCTCCATGACCCGTCGCCCCGACTGCGGAGAATGGCTGCATCGGCGCTCTCGAAACTCAACGATCCTCGAGCAGTGGGAGAGTTGATCCATCAACTGACCGACCATCCGGATCTCGTCGAAGAGGAAACGGTCGAAGCGCTAGGAGAAATCGGAGACCCCGAAGCCGTGCCTGAGCTCATCAAGTGCCTCAACCACCCGCGATCCGCTGTGCGCCGCGCCGCCGCATGGTCGTTGGGGCGGATTGGCTCCCACGAAGCCTCTCAAGCGTTGATAAACTCTGCTTCGCGTACCGGCGATCCCGATCTGAGACGGGCATCGCTGCAGGCGCTGCGGGTCATTGGAGCGACCGAAGCGGAGGGGGCAGTCTCAGACGCACTCTTCGACCCCCACCCGAGTGTCCGGATTGCCGCAGCAGAGGCGGTCGCGGACCTTCACCTGCAGGGCGCCGTGGGCAACCTGCGCCAAGCGCTTGACTGGTACGAGGACGAAGCCAGCAGCGAGGTGGCCTACGCTCTTGGCTGCGTCGGCACCCTCGATGACCTCAGAATCATCTTGCGCGAGGCCGTGCGCAGTGTGTCGATCATCACCCGTCGGCGATGCCTTCTGGGTGTCGCTCGCCTGCTCAGCGTGGAAGAGGAGACCTATAAGTTGTTGCTGCTCGAGGGGATGTCGCGAGACAACGCGCTCCTCGAGCGATTCAAAGCGTCTTCGAGGCGCAGCAAGAGATTCCGTGCGGCAATGGCGCAGTTCTCGAGCGGAGAAGAGGCTACGGCGATCGCCACTCTGGCCCAAGGCCGATTGGCGCCGGAGATTCGGCCCCTTGCCGAGCAGCCGGTCCACGAGCTTTTCCTCGTGGCCGCCTGCTGTTACGACCGGCGGGTCCAAAATTCGCCACGAAACGGCCGATAGCTACTTGATCAAATACATCGGATTCGGGAGTTTGAACGTGCGGTCTGCATGGCCGCCTTCGAGATCGCTGTCCTGGTCGCCCATGTTCACAATGATTCTATAGCCCTCCGCTTCGATGTGCGCTCGGATTGCGGATTTGTACGGCACGATACTCGGATCGACGTAGCCATCCGGCTTGGTATAGATCCCGTCACACCCCACGTATCCGGCACCTTCGAGGTTCTTCAACGTCGCCTCTTTGAGGGTCGATGCCCGCCCAGTGACGAAGAAGACGGCGACGCCCTTCTCCTTGGCATGCTTGTAAAGTTTCAGCGTCCCTGGGATGGGCGGCGCGTCCGACTTGTTTGCCCATGCGAGCCATTCCGACGATACGTATCCAAAATCGTGAGGCAACTCATAGGGATAGCTGGAGAGTGATGTGTCGTCGACGTCGAGCACCACGGCGTACTTCTGATCTTTGCTCCCCACCTTCGAGTCCAAGTATCTGATCGCTTGATCGGTAATGCCATTGATGTCCCCCTCCCATTTCCCGCTGTCCTTGTAGTCCTTGATCATGGCCTTGACCGAGGAAAGGTTAGGGATTCTCGGCTCGCCGGATTCGGCGATGATAGCCGTGGCGATCGATGCGAGCAGCGCCGAAAGGAATACGAGACGCCAACCCAGATCTTTGAGAGGGAATTTCTTCATCCCGCCATTGTGGCCCGAATCGAAGCGGCGGGTAAATTCGCTCCGATGAACCGCCTGCGCACTCCCCTTCCCAAGATCGGCATACGACCCACCATCGACGGGAGGTATGGAGGGGTAAGAGAGTCACTGGAAGGACCTGTCATGGCGATGGCTTCAGCCGTCGCAGGGCTGCTCTCTGAGAAATTACGGCATGCCTGCGGGTTGCCGGTGGAATGTGTGATTGCCGACACCTGCATTGGGGGCGTTTCTGAAGCCGCGAAGTGCGCGGAGAAGTTCAAGCGAGAAGGCGTTGGAGTTTCACTCACAGTCACCAACTGCTGGTGCTATGGGTCTGAGACGATGGACATGGACCCGCTCATCCCTAAGGCGATTTGGGGTTTCAACGGCACCGAGCGGCCCGGCGCGGTGTACCTGGCAGCGACACTTGCGGGGCATGCGCAGAAGGGGCTGCCGTGCTTTGGGATCTATGGGCGAGACGTGCAAGATATCGGCGACACAACAATTCCGGCTGACGTCGCCGAGAGGTTGTTGCGCTTCGCACGGGCAGGGATTGCCGTTGCGACAATGCGGGGGACTTCCTATCTCGCGATGGGTGGGACGAGCATGGGGATCGCGGGCTCCATCGTCGACCAATCGTTCTTTGAGAAATATCTGGGGATGCGGGTCGAGTCGGTGGACATGAGCGAGTTCACGGGCCGGATGTCTCGCGGAATGTTTGATCCGACTGAGTTCGATCTCGCGATGAAATGGGTGAAGGAAAACTGCAAGGAAGGCCGCGACGTCAACGCCAACCCCAGAACTCGCGAGCAAAAAGATCAAGACTGGGAGACCAGCGTCAAGATGGCGCTCATTGCCCGGGACCTCATGGTCGGCAATCCGAAACTCGCTGAGATGGGTTTCAAAGAGCAGGCTGAAGGGCACAACGCCATCGCTGGAGGATTTCAAGGCCAGCGGCAATGGACGGACTATTATCCAAATGGTGACTTCCTCGAGGCGATTCTTTGCAGCAGCTTCGACTGGAATGGCATTCGTCAGCCTTATGTCGTTGCGACGGAGAACGACGCATTGAACGGCGCGACGATGCTGCTCGGGCATTTGCTCACCGGGACGGCGCAGCTCTTTTCCGACGTGCGTACCTATTGGAGCGCCAAGGCGATTAACCGCGTCACCGGAAAGGCCGAGGATCCGGTCTTACATCTCATCAATTCCGGGCCGAGCGCTTTGGATTGGACTGGGAGGCAATCGGACGCCAACAAGAAACCCACTCTTAAGCCGTATTGGGAGATCACGGAAGCGGACGTTCTGGAGTGCTTGGAAAACACGCTCTGGTGCCCCAGCGACCTCGGCTATTTCCCCGGCGGAGGATGGTCCACCGATTTCCTCACGCGAGGGCGAATGCCGGTGACCATGAGCCGGATCAACTTGGTGGACGGGCTTGGGCCCGTCTTACAAATCGCAGAGGGTTCTGCGGTGAATATCGATCCCGAAGTCCATCGCGTTTTGGATGAACGAACGAGTCCGACTTGGCCAACGACGTGGTTCATTCCGCGATTGACCGATTCGGGAGTTTTTTCAGACGCGTATTCGGTGATGAACGCTTGGGGCGCGAACCACGGCGCGATCTGCCACGGCCATATCGGCGCTGACCTCATTACGCTGGCTTCGATGCTCCGGATTCCCGTGGACATGCACAACGTTGATTCAGAGCAGGTCTTCCGCCCGTCGGTGTGGACGCGGTTTGGGGCGATGGAACCACAGGGCGCGGACTATCGGGCATGCGCAACGTTTGGGCCGTTATATGGTTAACGGACAGAGTCCATCGAGTGTGATCCGAATCACATATGCCTGTGAGCTCAGTCACAGCAAAATACCGTTTCCGGGTGAAACCTGATGTTGCGGCGAAAGAACCGCCGCAATCAGGAGGAACCATGAAACTGAATACTCTCACGATCGCCAAGGTAGCCCTTTTGGCTACGCTTTTCGCTCTCGCAGGCTGTGGAGGTAGCAACCCGACACCGACCGATGGCAACTCCCTGCCGGACGCAGCAGAACCTGTTGCATCAACAAAAGAGGACGCCGAGTACATGGAGCTCCAGCTCGAAGGAGCCAAGCAGCCCGATAGTGGGCCGGCACTCAACGTTGCAGTTAGCCCTACAGGCACGCTGTACAAAGGCCAAACCATTAGCATCCACTACGTGTTCTCCAACAACGGTCAACCTGTCCGGAACACCTGGGTGACGACGATATTCGAGGCCGAAAATCGATTTACCGGAGCCAGAATCGATACGTTGCCCATTCGCAGGAAGACAGACAACTCCGGAACAATAACGATTCAGACGCGAATCCCGTCTTGGAGCAGCCTCTACAAGCGGTACAAGCTTATAGGAAGTTGCGACAATCCGTATGTCTTCAACCGATGGTCATTGCCCGTATCCGATTAGCGTTTCGGCAACAGACTCTGGTTCAACACCATACATTCAACCCTCCCATACGCGGTGGGTTGAATGTATTCTCGGGCCCGGTGCCCCGTAGCGGAGAGAGCGACGAGGCACTCAAACAGGTCTCTGGGGTCCCCCACTGTACAATCCCACCATGTTTGGGTTTATGTTTTCAGGGCTTTATGGAGGCCGGTTCTCTTATGGTCTCACTACGGGGGAAGCGCGCAATATCGCCGAAGAGACCACGCGGGGTGTGGAGCGGCGGCTCGAAGCGCTTGAGATGAGCTGCGCCGCCCTTTGGCAGCTCCTCAAGGACAAGAACGGCTACACCGATGCGGAGCTCATCGAAGAGATTCACAAGCTGGATGCGTCAGACGGGCAGATCGATGGTAGGGTCGGACAGAGCTCACAGGTATGCCCCAACTGTGGACACAAACTGCTCACGAGAGGCTCCCCGAAGTGCTCGTGGTGCGGGGCGCCTTTGAATCCGCATTCGATCTGAGAAAGGTCTGCCAGAATAACGCCCATGACGACTGATCAGGAGAGGGTCATCGTCGCCGGTGCGGGGCCGGTGGGTTTGGCGTTGGCTTTGGGGTTGGCGCGGCGGGGTGTTCGCAGCCTCATCTTCGAGCAGAAACCCGCGCTGAGCCTGCACTCCAAGGCCGTCATCGTGCTCACCCGGACCTGCGAAATCCTGCACGAGTGGGACGTGTTGGACTCATTCAAGCAGAACAGCTTGTGGCGAGAGTCGGTCGAAGTGGTCGATCCGAAAAGCCATCCGATTTTTCAGATGAGCTTTGACTCGCTCAAGCCCGTGAGCCCGACGCCGGGGGTATGCGTTCTTCCACAAGATGAGACCGAGAAGCTGCTGTACGAAGCCGCGATCGCGACCGGTCTCGTCGAGGTTCGGTTCGGTCATACGGTGCAAACATTCGATGAGACGCCGAATGGCGTGAAGGTGGGGTTTATCGGGCCAAATGGGAACGATGTCATCGAAGGCAGATTTCTCTGCGGGTGCGACGGTGCGCATGGGTCGGTTCGGGCGGGATTGGGTTTAGCGCTCGACGGCAAGACTTACAAGGCGCACGCTGTGCTGGCCGATGTTCGCGTGTCCGACGAACGAGATATGCTGTCATGGCCGCGCGCCGACTTCTCGCAGCCTGGTATCAACGCGATGATTCGTTTTGCGAACGGCCGCTGGCGGATCATTCTCGCGCGTCCCGGCGAAACCGATGAAGCGCCGCCGCCGCCGGAGTTCGTGCAGAGCGTCGTGGATCGAATGCTCGCTCCTGGTCCGATCGAAATCGTGTGGGCCAGCGCCTTCAAGATTCACTGCCGCAACGCGGCCGCGTTCCGTAAGGGACGCGTGCTGCTACTCGGGGACGCCGCGCATCTGAACAGTCCGGCGGGCGGCCAGGGGATGAACGCCGGTATCCAAGACGCGCATAACTTGGCTTGGAAACTAGCCGCGATCTTGAAGGGAGCGAATGAAGAGAAGTATCTGAATTCTTATGATGTGGAAAGGCAGCATGCGATTCGAAACAGTGTGGACGTCGCGACGAATCGGCTAACCACCTTTGGGGTTTTCATGCCGCCTTGGCTCAGGGGGATCCCGTTTCGCATCATGCGAGGGCTGTCTCGAAAGCCGAAGTACGCGAGGCGGATCGCGAAGGGGCTGGGGATGCTGAATTATCGGTATGCGGAATCGGATCTCATCGATTCGAGCGGCGGGTTCTATCTTCCTGATTTGGAATTGGAGCCAAGGTTGAGATTGAGGGAAGCTGGAGGCCCGAATGGCTTTCTTGTGGAACGGATCGAGGGTCAACTAAGAGTTGGAGAGCATTCGTGGATTTTGGGAGCCACGCCCGCTTCTGCCGCCAGTGAACTTAAGCGATATACGGTCGTTCGCCCGGATATTGTTGTGGCGTATACCGGGGAGTCGGAGGCTGATGCGAAGAAGGCGTTGCGGCAGATTCAAATTTCGTGAAACTGATCGAGTTGCCGGACTAAAGTCCGGCGTCCAAATGCGGACTGAAGTCCGCGCTCCGGGGCAGGCGGGTAGCATCACCACATGATCGCGCCCCTTCTTTTCGCAGCTGCCCTGCAACCCCAAGCCATGGCGCAGAAGGCTGACGCTCTCATCCAGCAAGCGGTCTCGAGCAATAGGATTCCCAGCCTGGTCGCGGCTCTGGTTGTGAATGGCAAGGTCGTTCTGCAGAAGTATTACGGCACGAAGACACTGGGCAAAAGTCAGCCGCCCGATGGAGACACGATTTACGGCATTGGCTCGCTCTCGAAGGCGCTCACCGAGTTCGGCGCAATGACGCTTGTCGATGACGGAAAGCTCGACCTGGACCAGACCGCAGGGTTCTATCTTCCGCAGCTTCCGGCGGCCTGGAAGCCGATCAAAGTGGTCAATTTCATGACGCACACGAGCGGCATACCGGATGGCGGGCTCAAGGGCGCGACGAGCCTTTACGGCGGATTCAATGATTTCGCCGCGAAACATCCGCTCGCCTTCAAGCCGGGGACGAATCAGCTCTACAGCAACCTCAATTTCGCGGTTGTGGGCGCCTTGATCGAGAAGATCAGCGGGCAGAAATACGCCGATTTCATGCAGGCACGCATGTGGGGGCCGCTGAAGATGTCGCACACAGGCCCTTGGACGACCAAGCTCAAGGGTGACAAGGCGACTGGCTACACAAACGCCGGAGGCAAAGTCCGCCCATCGAAGGGCGAGGTGGATGTGAATGCGTTTGGAATTCCCTCAGGCGGATTGGTTTCGACTTTGGATGACTTGCTCGCCTGGGCCAACGCGATGCTGGGTACTCAGGTGCTCAGCGAGAGTGGGTACGAGCAGATGTTCACGCCGCTTGTGCCGCCGGGCAACACCAAGCCCTGGCACTTCACGCCGGGTTGGCAGTCCCGGTACGCAAACGGAGTTCAGATTCTCGCCAAGAACGGGGCCGTCGAAGGCTATTGCAGCATGATGCAGATGGTGCCTTCGAAAGGCGCGGCGCTGATCATGATTTGGAATCTCAAGGGCAAGGGCGTGGACCTCTGGAGCACAAGCGCGCAGATCTGGCTGCAGACACTTGGACTTCCGACGCCGGGAAAGGGCGGCTAGGCAACAAGACCGAAGGAATTCGGGCAACTCCTCACGAACCAGTACGGGTAAGCAATTCTATCGCCTGCAGGTTTTGCGGCGCAGTTTGGTTTATTCAGGGGTGCAATCATGTTGAATCTTCTTGTCACGTTGGCCATGCTGGCCACAGCCAACTCCAGTATTCAGCCGCCGCAGGGCGGTGGCGGAGGAGGGGGGCAAGGCAGACCGCCAGGTGGCTTTGGCGGCGGGCAGGCCCAAGCGGCGAAACCCAGACCCTACAAGGACGTCATTACCGATCAATTCAAGACCCAGGATGGGGTCTTCATGGTTCATCGTAAAGACGACCAACTCCTTTTCGAGATCCCCAAGGCGATGATGGGGCGAGACTTTCTGTGGGTAACCGAGGTTGCTGAAACTCCTGCAGGGGGTTATGGCGGTACGGCTGCAGGAGACCGAGTTGTGCGCTGGGAGAAGCGTGGAGACAAGATCTTGCTTCGAACCGTCAACTACGGGATTCGCGCGACCGAGGGCGACCAAATCAAGATCGCGGTCGAACAGTCCAACGTCATGCCGATCGTCATGGCGTTCGACGTCATGGCCTACGGACCCGACGATTCCGCGGTGATCGACGTTACGAGGCTCTTCACGACTGACGTGCAGGAGTTTTCGATTCGGCAGGCAGTTGGCGCGGGAGCCCTCGATTCAAGCAGAACGCTGTTGGATAAGGCGACGGCGTTCCCCAACAATGTCAACGTTACGACGCTGATGACCTTTGGCGCGGCCCCTCCTCCAACAATTCCGACGACCGGAATTCCGGGTCCGCCGCGGGGTGGCCGATTTGGGCGAACGGGCGGCGGGCCTAGCAACACTGCCCTCGCGCACTTCAGCATCTCGCTCCTGCCAGAAAAACCGATGATGGGGCGGCTGTTTGATTCGCGCGTCGGCTTCTTCAGCCAGAGCTTCCAAGACTATGGAAGCGACAAGAACGGCGTGGATGAACTCGCCTTTATCGCTCGCTACAAGCTTGAAAAGAAGGACCCGAACGCCGAAGTCTCTGACGTCGTCGAGCCGATCGTTTACTACATCAGCCGCGAGGTACCGGACAAATGGCGCCAAGCGATGCATCAGGCCGTCGAAGACTGGCAAGTGGCGTTCGAGCAGGCAGGATTTCGCAACGCGATCATCGCCAAAGACGCCCCTTCCGAGGCGGAGGATCCGAATTGGAGTCCCGAGGACGGGCGCTATTCGGTAATTCGTTGGGCGCCGACGACCACAGAGAACGCTCAAGGGCCCCACGTACACGACCCGCGAAGCGGGCAGATCATCTCGGCCCACGTCATCATTTGGCACAACGTTTTGAAGCTCGCGCAAGATTGGTACTTTGCGCAGGCCTCGCCGAACGATCCCGTGGCGCAGCACCTGCCTATACCCACGCAGCGTATGGCTGAGATCCTCCGATACATTGTCGGGCATGAGGTCGGACATACGCTGGGCCTCGAGCATAACTTCAAGGCAAGTTCCAGTTATTCGGTTGCTCAACTTCGAGATCCGAAATTCACGGCGACCCACGGAACCGAAGCCAGCATCATGGACTACGGTCGGTTCAATTACGTGGCTCAGCCCGGTGACGGCGCGAGGCTTATCCCAATGATCGGACCTTATGACAAGTTTGCGATCGAATGGGGCTACAAGCCGATCCCAGGTGCGACCAATCCCGCCGATGAAAAGAAGACCCTTGACCTGTGGGCTTCGCGACAAGTCAAGGACCCGATGCTTCGCTTTGGCGCGAGTCCGTCACCGGATCCCTCGCAACAATCCGAGGACCTTGGTTCCGACGCGGTCGAGGCCACTCGGCTGGGCATTCAGAACCTCAAGCGAGTCATGGGATTCCTCGAAAGCGCGACAGAGAAGCCGGGCGAGGACTATCAGGACCTCTCCGACGCATACGGTGAAGTCTGGGGGCAGTTCAATCTTGAGATTGGCCATGTGATCTCCAACGTCGGCGGCGTCGTCATGACGGACTACCACGCAGGCCACGGAGGATCGGTGTTCGCGCCGGTCAGCAAGGATCACCAGAAGGCAGCGGTCGCGCTGCTCGTGGACAACGTCTTCGTCACTCCCGCCTTTCTCCTGCCTCAAAGCGTCCTAACGAAGATCCAGTCAAATGGCGCAGGGGACAGAGTCCTGCAAATCCAGCAGAGGGTGCTGAGTTCGCTGATTTCGGATAGCCGAATCAGCAAAATCCGTGACTTGGAAGCGCGTTATGGTGCGGCTGCGACCTACGGCGTTCGCGAGATGCTCGATCAGCTTCGAAGTGGCGCCTGGGGCGAGCTATCGAGCAAATCCTCGGTTGTTGACTTGTATCGTCGCAATCTGCAGCGCGCATACGTGAATACGCTGGTGGGCTTGCTGGACAACAAGTCAACGGACACACGGGCCACGGCGATTGGTGAACTGAGAACCATCGCCCAAATGGTGCGGAAGGCGCTGGGAACGACCAAGGATCGGGACACAGGTCTTCACTTGGATGATCTCAATCGGATCATCGAGGAGGCGCTGAAGCCCAAGTAAGCCTAATCTTGGCAAGAAAAGAAGATGGGGTCCGGCGATTGCCGGACCCCATCTTCTTTTCAAGTGATCGGAACGGCTTAGAAGCCGCCTCCTCCTCCACCACCGGTCGTGCCGCCACCGCCACCGGTGCCGCCACCTCCGCCGCCACCGCGTCGGCCGCCACCGCCGCCGAAGCCGCCTCCACCCTGCTGGGGAGGAGCTGCCTTGAACGGCGCACCGCCCATGGCTTTTAGCTTCGCGGCTTGGTCAGCCGTGAGAATCTTGGCAAGATCCGCGTTGAAGTCGTCGTTCATCTTCTTCATAGCGTCCTGCATGGACTGTCGGTCGCCGCCGCCGTTCCGCATGTCCTCCATCATCTGCCGGCGCTTGTCGTTCATCGCCTTTTGGGCGGCGTCGATCTTCGCCTTCTGGTCCGCGGTGATGCCGAGTTCCTTCTGGACGTCGGCGTTGAGGATTGCGCGGTTGCCATCGAGTTGCACCCGGATCTCTTTCAGCCGCTTCTGCTGATCAGCCGTCAGAATGGCATCGACTTTCTTGTTGTAGTCGATGTTCAGCTTGGTCATTTGGTCGCGCATGGCCTGCGGATCTCCTCCGCCAGCCTGCATGTTCTCCCGCATGGCCTGCATCTCTTCTCGGAACTTGGCGTTCACGTCGTCGATCTGCTTCTTCTGGTCGGCCGTAATCTTTAGGTCGTCTTGGACATCCTTGCGCTGAACGAGCTGCAGCGAGCTATTGCCGCCGCCCATCATTCCTCGCTGGCCGAAGCCACCGCGTCCGCCGCCACCGCCGCCGGGCGGCTGGGCCATCAATGAAATTGCCGCAAGAACCATCATCGCGGCGATACCAACACGAAGCACTTTCGAAAGCATCGATTTTCCTCCTAATATCCTCTCATACGGTCGCTTTCAAGCGTTCAGGGCAAGGCCGCTACAGGCCGCCCCCCCGTCTCATACCTTCAACCCACGATACTGTGCGATGTTCAAGTTTGGTTCCAGTTCCATAATGGAATCCATGCGCGAGAAGCGAGCGATCGTCATTGTCCTCGACGGCTGCGGGGCTGGCGAGGCGCCCGACGCAGCGGATTTTGGAGACGACGATCACCCATCGACGCTCCTGCATACTTGGACTGCGGTCGGAGGCTTTGACGCCCCGCATCTTGCCGCCTGCGGATTCCTCGCAGCCGGAGGCATCGAATATCCCACCGGCGTAGCGTCCGCCGGGCCTTTTGCGGCACGATTTGGAAGGCTCCAAGAGATCAGCGTCGGCGGCAAGGACAGTGTCACTGGCCATTGGGAGATGATGGGAATCGTCACCACGGAGCCTTTCCCAACTTATCCGAACGGGTTCCCCATCGGCTTGGTCAAAGAGTTCGAGCGGGCGATAGGCACGCAGGTCATTGGGAATCGAGCCGCAAGCGGCACGCAGATTATCGCGGAATTGGGGCCCCTTCATATGGAAACCGGATTCCCCATCCTGTACACAAGCGCAGACAGCGTGTTCCAGGTGGCCTGCCACGAAGCGATTGTGCCGATCGACCGCCTATATGAGATTTGCGGAATCGCCAGAGAGCTTTGCGTCCCACCGAATGCGGTTCAAAGGGTGATCGCCCGGCCATTCATCGGCGATGCCACGAAAGGCTTTGTTCGTACGGAACGGCGCAAAGACATTCCCCTTCCGCCCCCACAGAATCTGGTCGACCGCTTCGGTGACGTCTATGGAATCGGCGCGATCCCTGACCTCTTCGCCCGGAGAGGGTTTCGCAGCGTTCCCCGATCGCAGAGCAATCCGGAGCATGAAGCTCGACTTTGGGAGGCGCTGGATTCGGATGCCAGATTCATCTTCGCCAATTTCGAGGACTTCGACATGCTCTATGGGCATCGAAACGACCCGAAAGGGTTCGCCCTGGCCCTGAGCCGGTTCGACGAGACCCTAGGGCAGCTCCTGACGAAACTCAAACCTCAGGATCTCTTATTGCTAACCGCAGACCACGGGAACGATCCCACAAGCGCTTCGACCGATCACTCCCGCGAATTCGTCCCGATTAGCGCGATCGCGCCGTCGCAGGCTTACTCCTTGAAGGCAGTCGGGGACGTCAAGGGCATGACAGCCGTCGGTGCGACGGTCGCGGCTCACCTTGGAGTGGATTGGGATCGCGGAGTCGATCTAGAGAAGCTTTAAATCTGGTCGGGGCGACAGGATTCGAACCTGCGACCTCTTCACCCCCAGCGAAGCGCGCTACCAAACTGCGCCACGCCCCGAACCAAACTGAGTATACCAAGGGCCCGTGTCGGGCCCCGTTGCTTTAACCTGGCACGCTCAAGAACGGCCGTGCGCCATATCGCATGAAGTAGCGCCACACGTCCTTCCCATCGCTACCTGGAATCGGCCTGCCGAGCAAGATGCCAGTATCGAGTTTGCCGGCCAAGGTGACTTCCTGCTGGGCCTCGACCGATCGCTTTCCGGCCTCTGCGTCCTTCTTTGCGGCGCGCAACATCTCGCTCTCCTGGAGGAGAGCGCAGCTCATGGCGTAGTGCGCAGCCGCGTAATCGGGACTCGCAGAAATGGCTGCCTGGGCGAACCTTAGGGCTTCAGACGTTTTCTTCTGAAGCAAATAGAGCGATGCGATGCCTGTGAGCGCCTCGACGGACTCGGGCTTGGCGGCGAGAGCGGCCTGGAACATCGTGAGGGCGCTGTCGTATTGGAACTGAATGGCCTTCGCCTTATCGGCCTCTTCGAATTTGCCGGTCATGGCGACATTGATGGCGACGTTTCCTCGTTCGATGAACATGTCGTAGCATGTCGGTTCGGCCAACAGCGTCTTTTCTGCGGCCTGCCGGCTCAACTCGAATTCACCCAGCTTGTTGTAAACCGTCGAAAGGTAGTAGTTGACCACTGGGAGCTGGCCGGAGTCCTTCGCGAGGTCCACTGCGATCTTGCTGAGCGCGGAGAGGTCGTTCCGTCGAAGCGCCAAGTATGCGTTGGCAGTTCGGACGCCCATGTTGTCGGAATCGCTGAGCAGCGCTTCCTTCATTTCGCCTTGGGACTTGGCGGCGTCGCCTTGAATGCTCAAGATGATGGCATTGAGCGCGTGGCCCAATCCATCCATATTGCCACCCTTCACATAGATGTCCATGGCTCGCGTAGCGTCTTTCCAACGTCCAGCTCGGAGTTGTGAATAGATCAAGCGATCGGCGAGTGCGGCATTTGCTGTGTCCCGAATCGCGGCAGGGGCAAGCGCTTCAATGGCAAGCGAATAGCGTCCAGCTTCGATGCAGGTGTCCGCATATTTGAGGAGGTTATCTGCATTGACCGGACCAAAACTGTCTACCTTCATCGCCAGCACTTTGGCCCGCGCGTCGACGGCGCCCTTAAACGCGGCGTCGATGATAGTCAGGGTGTCCTTGCGGTCTCCTCCGCGGTTGTAGGTATTGAAGGCTCGCTGGAGGTCGATGGCGCTCAAGAGGTTGAGGGCCTGAACGTTTTTCGGCTCGGCGGTCAAGACGTCCTCGCAGTTCTTTTGCGCCTGGTCCATGACGCCTTTGCCATAAAATGCGCGCGCTAGAGCCAATTGCGCTGCCGGGTAGCCGGCCTGGGCCTTGAGCGCAGTTCGGGCGGCCAGAATCGCGTCGTCCCACTTGCTCTGCGAAAGGGCGTCATTGGCCTTGGCGACCAACGCCTCCGCACCGCCGCTGAGACCGTTGTCGATCTTGACCGTGACGGTCTTTTTGGCGTTCTCGCCTTCGGAAGTGTAGGCTGCGAAGGTGACTTTCAACTCACCCTCTTTCTCCGCGATCGTGTCCAGCTTGAACTCATAGGGCGTGCTGGAGTCGCTGTCTCGCAGGTCGTCTCCCACATAGAACTCGACCTGGGTCACCAGCTGCTCGGATTCGACCTTGACCTTAAACGTAAACTCGCCAGAGATCGTGTCGCCGTCCTTGACGTTAACGGTGAGCTTGATCGCCGCATTGGCAAAGCTCGCCAATAAACAAGCGAGCGTTATGACTCCCAAAAGCCTCTTAAGCATCTTCGATATGTCCCTCGTGCCCAATTATGACGTCTTCCGCCGGGCAGAGATTCAGATGGCGGTTTCTCCGCGCTCTTGGGTTCGGATCCGAATGGCGTCGAGAACTGGCTCAACAAAGATCTTCCCGTCGCCGCTTTCGCCGGTCCGCAGGCAGTGCAAAAGACTTTCGACGACGGCTTCGACGGTCTCGTTGGCGACGATCATCGTCAGCTTTGAGCGAACGGGAAGCGCCACCACTCCCGAGGCGAGCGCCACCAGGTTCGCGCTTTCTGGTGAGTTGCCGCAGCCTCGAACGTCGTTGACGGTCAGCCCAGAAACTCCGGCGTCCATCAGAACGGCTTTGACCTCTTCGAGACGGTGAGGGCGGATGTACGCCGTTACTCGCTTCATCTAGATCCTGAACTTCCGCCAATGTTGAACGATGCGGCCCGTGTAGGTGGTGAAGTTGAGCACATCGCGATAGAGATCGACCACCGCCCCAATCTCTTCGCCTCTCCTTCGGCGAGTCAGAAGCGCGGCTAGGTCGTACACATAATAAGAGAGGTAGGCCAGCGCGAAGGTGGCGGCGTTAACGGATGAGAGCAAGCCAGGATGCGTGAGCCATGCCACCACAGAGACCGTGCCGACGATCAGGACCGCTGAGAGCATCCAGAGCCCGATGAAGCTGAAATCTCTACCGCAGGCGAGGGTGTAGAACGCGACTCCCGCGAGAGGGAGCCCTAACGACCACACGGGCCAGCCCAGATCGAGGGCCCATCTGATGGTCCATCCGAGGGCCAAGAGCATGGCGGGGAGGATCATGCTGCTTACAATCAAGTCTGCTTTCCCTCGATGCGCGACTAAGCGAGTCGCACTCAGCGCAACGAGCAAGCTCAGCCAAGTCCAAAGCGTCAAGGTCGGCCCTAAAGGCGACGGAAGCCAGAGGGTCACGGACGCGACGAGCGCCGCTGAGACCAGATGGAGCGCAACGGTTCGCCGAATGAACGACAGCCGGGTGTCATACGCCTCGGAGGCGATGTTTCCGGGAATCTCGATTTGTTCCGGAAAGTAAGGCTGAACGTACATCGCTTCAACCAAGAAGACGGATGGTCGGGATGAGAGGATTTGAACCTCCGACCTCTGCGTCCCGAACGCAGCGCTCTACCAAGCTGAGCCACATCCCGACGGGCCTATAGGGTACCTCGCTCCGAGAACGACCGACAACCTGGGCTATTCGGGTTCGCGCTCGCTTGGCTTGTGGGAGAGCGTGCCGCCCGAAGCGGCAAAGAGCTTGATTCCTCGGTTGGCGATCACGGAGCCGACGATGCACATGACAAGAAGCATGGCGATCCGATAGACGACGCCGAGGAGAGAGACGCCGGTTTCATTCAAGTTGAGTGGTTTGTCAGGCTTGAGATTCAGAGCGTCTTCCGGTTTCACTTGAAAGAGCTGCCATGCCGTGTAAAAGGTGGCGCCCAGAAGGGCGACCCCTGCCAGGAAGATGAGCATGCCGACAAAGGCGCCGAACTTAAAGCGGCCTTCAGGCACCGAGGACGCGCACCTCGTCGCCGATCTGAATCGTGCCGCCTGCAGCGACCCTCGCCAACATACCCCGGTTTCCTTTGACCTTAGCCTTAAATTCCGATGGTTCTTCCTTCAGCCTTCGAGCCATTCCATCACAGGGTGCACAGTCTCCTTCCAGCACAAAGAGGCATTGTCCGGCTTGAATTCGGGTACCGGGGGCAAGCGACTGGAGCCCCTCCAAATCCAGGGTCACCTGTTCGCGGAGTTCGCCAGGTTGATAGCCGAAAAGACCAAGTGACTCGGTGCTGATGAGGAGCGCCTGGCGAGTTGCTTGGCCGAAGCAGCGGTCCCCCTCAAAGCCCTTTCCCGCTACGGCGGTGAGCGTGTCGACGGAATCGAGTTCGCCTGGCCTTGGCTTGAGGTGGAGTGCCACTACTTTCCCCGAATTCATCCTTAAAGGATACCGTTACGCGAATTCGGGAGCCGGTGGGCTGTCGTGTTCGCCGGCCGAGATCTTGATCCGCCACATCCCGATCATCGGCACGACCATTATCGCCGAAGCCAAAACGTAAGGCGCAAAGTAACGGAAGTCGAATAGACGATTGGAGACGATCGGCGCCAATATCCGCGCGCACGCACCGAGCATCTGGGTCACACCGAAGATCCCCCCTTGCATCTCTTTTGGCGCGTTTTTCGAAATCAAGCTGCCGAGGCATGGCTGCGCGAGGCCGGTTCCAATACCAAGCAGGATGGTCCCCACGAGCTGGAGAACCCAGGGGGGAGCGAACGGGACGAAGAGCAGCGCTGGCGCCTGGATTAGATAGGCCAATCGAAGGAGTCGAACCTCGCCGAATTTTGGGGTCAGGACTCGTACCAGATAGCCTTGCATGAACGCGCTGACGATGCCGACCACGGTGAGCACGATCGCTCCCGCCTGCTCATCCATGCCGAAGTGCTTGATGTCGAGCAAGAAGAACGTCGTTTCGAGATTGGCGAACGCGAAATTGGCGACGAAGAACAGGGCGAGCAGCAAGCCCAACGTCGGCGTCCCAAGTGCAAGCTTCAGATTTTGAAAATTCGAGGCTCTGGTGGCCTTTTGCTCCACCTCTTTTCGGAGCGATTCGGGGAGCACGGCCAGGATGTAGAGAAAATTGATCAATGACAGCCCGGCCGCGACGTACCCCATGATGAGCGGCGTCCCGTTTCCTGCCTTGATTAGGAAGGCTCCGAATGGTGGCCCAAATATGAACCCGAGCCCAAATGCCGCTCCGACCATGCCCATGCCTTTGGCACGGTCCGCCACGGTCGTCACGTCGGCGATATAGGCGTAAGCCACGCCAAGACTCGCCCCGGCCATGCCCGAGAAGATGCGCGCGACGAACATGATCCAGAGGGAATCAGCATGGGCATAGACGAGGAACGATACGGTGGAGAGCATCGCTGTCACGAGGAGAATCGGCCGCCGGCCAATCCGGTCGCTGAGACGACCAAGTAGCGGAGCTGTGACAAGCTGCGCGATGCTGAAGGAAGCGAGAAGAAGACCCCTGACGAATCCATCGGCGCCCAAATGATCGCCACGGATTTGGATATCGGGAATGACCAGCCCAAAGCTGAGAAGGTCGAGGAAAACGGTAAGAAAAATCCCCAGAAGGGGAGGCGGCTTCCGGCGCATCGGCTACCGGATTATACGAGAGAGCCCCCGAAACCCGCTTGCTTCGTTGCAAGGTGGATCCAGAGGCTCCAAGGATTCGGCTAGCTCGGATACACGCGCGTCGGCGAAGTATCGAACCGCAGCGGTTTGGGTCGTTCCAAGACCTTCATCGCTTTGAGTCTTACGGTTTCGGCCAGGAAACGCATTCGGCTTTCCGTATGGCGCAGTCGTTGCGCCCCGTCATGACCGGCGTCGCTGTCGATCATGGCGGCTCCCACCTGAAGCTGCTCGAGCTGCTTGTTAAGCGAACTGTTGAGCTTCATCAGCTTCCTCGCCTTAGTGAGGGGGTGTTCGTCAGAAAATTCAATGGCTTCCACCATCTGCCTGACCTCGAACTCGCTAATCATTCGGTACCTCCTCCGGGCATGCCCGGTCCTTGCATCGGCCTACGAGGTTAGCTGCCGGGTTTGGGCCAAGAACCACCCATCGTGTCTCCACGATTAACCCCAAATGTTGTTTGGGTCCCCCGCTGTCGCATCCGCGACATTCGGCCATCAGTTAGGCGTTTATCGATTTACGCCTCTAATCAGAATAACGGATTCATCACCGATTGGTTCCGGAAATTGTGTCCGACGACTGTATTATCTTTGTGACGCCATGACGAACAACCGCTTCTTAGCGCTTGGCCTGGGCTTACTGATCGCACTGGCCATCGGATGGCGGCCCGCTTTTGCGTCGGAACCGCCTGGTCAACGCCAGGAAGTCGTCGTGTGGGGCCTCTTTTATGGCCCAGATTCCAAGGGTGATGAGGCCGCTGTGCGGGAATTCGAGCGCCGGAATCCGGATTTGCGTGTTCGCTTGCTCGGAATGGGTGCCGGAGCGATGAATCCCCAAAAGTTGATGACCGCGATCGTGGGAAACGTCGCCCCCGACGTCATCATGCAGGATCGCTTCACGATTTCGGATTGGGCGAGCCGAAACGCGTTTCGATCGCTGGATGATCTCATCGCCAGAGATAGGGCGACCGATCCTCTTTGTCCGGTGCCCAGCCAGTACTACCCGCAAACCTGGCAAGAAGCATCTTGGGATGGGAAAGTCTACGCCATTCCTTTCAAGGCTGATGACCGTGCCTTCTATTACAATAAGGCGCTCTTTCGAGAGCGCGCGGCCGACCTCAAGGCCGCAGGTCTCGATCCCAATCGGCCCCCAAGGACGTGGAGTGAGCTGTTGGCCTACAGCAAAGTCATCACAAGGATGAATCCGGACGGCTCGATCAAGGTGGCCGGCTTCATGCCGAACTGGGGAAACTCCTGGCTCTACCTTTATGCGTTTCAGATGAACGCCTCTTTCATGTCGCCCGACGGCAGAACCTGCACGCTCGATTCTCCACAGTCAGAGAAGGCGCTCCAATTCATCAGGGACGGCTATGAAATCCTCGGAGGGTATGAGAATGCCAAGAAGTTCGAATCCGGTTTTCTCCCCGAGGGAAACGACGCTTTCATGATCGGCAAGGTCGCCATGAAGATCGATGGCGACTGGAACATCCTGGGGATCTCTCGCTATCACCCGGAACTGGATTTCGGAACCGCACCGCCTCCCGTTCCGGATGACCGCTTTTATCATCGCGGCGAATTTGCGCATGAGAAGGACCGTTTCATCACCTGGTCGGGTGGATTCAGCATGGCCATCCCACGTGGCGCTAGAAACGTGGAGGGGGCCTGGAAGTTCATTAAGTTCTTCTTGAGCGAAGAGGGGCGCATGTTTAACATGCGTGCCCAGGCGGATTGGGAGCGCCGAAAGGGCCGCGCGTTCATTCCATCTCTCCAAGCCCACATCGATACGAACTTCAAGATGTTCCAGGAATTCAAGCCTTCGGAGCCGAACATTGCGCAAGCGCTGAAAACCCACATCGATCTCAGCCCCTATGGACGCATGAGGCCAGTGACGTTCGTTGGGCAGAAGCTGTGGGACGAGCACGTCCGCGCCATGGAAAACGCGCTCTATGGGACCAACACGATCAAGGGTGCGCTA
>JAYROD010000011.1:0-2019 GCA_041911835.1 Fimbriimonadaceae bacterium
CATCGAAACTCTTCCCAAGTGACTTGAGCCTGCCGAGAATATCTTGCAGTTCGTCGGTTCCGACTTGATTCGAGCCAGCTCCCGAGGCGCCGACCGCGATTCGAGCCTTGAGTTCGGAGAGCGTTGCTTGGGCCTGTCGGAGTTGCCGGTCGATTCGGTCCATATTATCGGCGACCTGTGCGTACTGATCGTATTCCGACTGATGCGCTTCCAATGCGGATTGGATCGCGTGGCGCTCCTCGTCCGAGGTGCATCCAGCCAGCTTCTCTTTGAGCTTGTTGACCTCCAACTCTGCGACAGAACGCCCCCTGAGAGTTTTTTCCAATTGCGTTCTGAAATTGGCCAGATCGAAGGCTTGCTTGACGATCTGGGATGACTCACCGAGGGCCTCTTCACCAACGACCTTCACTGCCGGATTCGACTGTCCCTGGTGAACTATCTCTGCGAGATCCTCATGAAGCTGCTTGATCGGTCGAAAGAGAATACGAGAATCTGGGGAAAGCGCAGTGGCATCGAAGCTTTGGACCCCCGCTTGGGCATTGCGCGCCGCGGTGAATGCGATGCTTCCCACCCAAAGGGCTGCTCCGATGACGAGCACAGGGATCGAACCGAATACTCCGCCGACGATCGCGACTGCGGCGAACGCGAGGGATAGGGGACTGAGCAGAGCTTTCATGGATCAGAACTTGAAGTGGGCGGAGACACCCAAGTCTCTCCAGGATAGCCCGGAGAAACGTACGAAGGGAATGAGGCTTAGGTTTCTCGCCAATGGAACCTCAGCCTCAAACCGATAGAAGTCGTTCCTCGCGGTCCACTCTCGGCTCCAGGCACCGCTGAAGCGAATGTTGGTGCCAGGCGGCACTAAGCCTAATTTCAGATCGGAGATCTCCTCGTCATGATCGAGAGGCGTCTCTCCTTGGCGGAGCGCGACAATTTCCGCTTCCACCATCAGTTCGCCGACTCGGCGAGCGTAGTCCGCCCCAAAAAGCAGTCGGTAGCCGGTTCCGGTTCCGAGTGCCCGCTCTGGGTCGCGAACTTGCGCCAGGGAAGTGCCAAATTGAGCGAATCGATTGCCAAGGGCAAAACTAATGCCGAGACGCGAGCCAAGCCGCACCATGCCGCCGCGGGCCTTTCCGGGGCCGCCATCGCAGAATGCAACAACCGCCTTCACGTCGGTCAAGTTGAGCCGAGTGTCAAGCCGAATGGCGATGGCATCGTCGCGGATGAGATTGCGAGCGCCGAATGGCAAGTATTGTTTGCCGAAACGCCAGTTCCCAGGATCCTCGATGTACGCCTCGTCGAGCTGGTCGCTGTCTCGACCGATCCGTTGAAGCCGTTCGGTCACGAGGACTCGATATCCAGGCTCGAGAGTCAGCAGAATGCCGACGGTGCTTACCCGGGCAAGAATATCATAGAACCGCAGCGCGCTGGCATTTGTTGACGATGTAATCAGCGTCGGCCTCAGGTCTCCGCGGATGACGAGGCTCGGCGATTGAGCCGACCCAAGGCAGCAAACTCCGGTGGCGAGAACGGCGACGTAATGCCTCATAGCAGTGCGAGGAACTCTTCCTTGGACATCCGGCCTTGCTCGGACGTCAACATGTTGCGCACTGTCAAGTAACCCCCTGACACCTCATCGTCCCCCAAGATCACGACGAATCTTGCCCCGGAACGGTCTGCGTCCTTGAGTTGGGATTTGAGGCTCTTGCCGTCGAGGTCGCGCACGGTGGCCTTGCCGAGCTCTCGGAGCGCTTCACTCAACGATCTGGCTTCTTCTTGCGCCGATGCGGTGGCAGTGGCGACAAACGCGTCGAGCAGGGGCCGCTTTGGAGCCAAGTCAAGGTCTTGGAGGACGATGAGGGCTCGCTCGATACCCATGCCGACGCCGACGGCAGGAGTCGACGGCCCACCAAGTTGCTGAACCAGGCCATCGTATCGGCCGCCTCCGCACAGCGAACTCTGCGCTCCAAGACTGACAGATTGGACTTCGAAGACGGTGTCCGTATAGTAGTCGAGCCC
>JAYROD010000012.1:0-2721 GCA_041911835.1 Fimbriimonadaceae bacterium
CGCAGGCGGCGGATGCAGTCTCACAATCGAGATTGATACAGCCACACAGGGCGGTGGAGTAGTGCTCATCCTCATCGGCCCGCAACGGGGTGGAATCCAATTCATCGGAGCGCGATGCTAGTCGATTGACCGCAGGGATCACAAGCTGCGTTTCACCGATTCTCGTCCCATAGAGGACCGGCTCTAATTCACTGCGAAATTGCTGCACCGTATAGATCGCTTCGATTAGCTCGCTCAAGCGGTTCAACTCGAGCTTCAGGACCTGACTTGCATCTATAGGAATCTCGCCGGGCGGACAACGATCGATTTCCTCTTGTATCTGCTGTATCAGAAATTTCAGCGCATCTCGCTGGTGTTCAATGGCCTGGACCGCCTCTCGTCGCACCTGTGTGTTGTCGTCCGCAACGAGTCGAAGAAACGTCTTGGTGTTCCGTGCAGTCGGAAATTTCGACAGGATTCGAATTGCAGCGATCTTTCCGTAGGTGCCGCTCTCAGCAGCTTTCTCAGCTGAATTTTGAATCTGGGTTCCAAGGTATGACCCGTCCAAGACTGGCTGCGCCTGCGTCCAGATTGGGGCAACAAGAAACAGTGCGATCGCCAGCCCGCTTGCGACTCTTAGCAAGATCGCGGCTCCATTGCCCACATTCTATCTTAGATTCTCTGTCCAATTCGACTTTTCGGGTTGCAATTCGGAGGTCCTTCGCCTTCGTTTAGCCTAGAAATCCGCCTGTCCGGGCGCTCGGTGGAAAGGAATCACGTCCCGAATGTTCTTCATCCCCGTGAAGTACATGATCAGTCGCTCGAATCCGGCCCCGAAGCCGGAATGCGGCGCGGAGCCGAACCGGCGTAGGTCCAGATACCACCAGTAGGCTTCGATCGGCAGTCCCATCTCCTTGATCCTTCGTTCGAGAACATCCAGCCGCTCTTCACGTTGCGAGCCTCCGATGATCTCCCCGATTCGGGGCGCAAGGACGTCCATGGCGCGAACGGTCTTGCCGTCGTCATTGAGCCGCATGTAGAAAGCCTTGATCTCCTTCGGATAGTCCGTCAGAATGACCGGCTTCCCGACTTTCACCTCGGTGAGCCAACGCTCATGCTCGCTCTGGAGGTCCGCCCCCCAATGAACCGGAAACTCCCAACTCTCGCCGCTTGCTTCCAAGTGCTTGACGGCCTCGGTGTAAGTCATCCGCTCGAAATCCGAATCAACCACATGGTGAAGAGTCTTCAGCAATTCCGGCTCAATGCGCTGGTTGAAAAACTCGAGGTCTTTCGAGCAGTTTTCAAGCAAATATCCGATGACGTACCGGAGAAACTCCTCCGCCAAATTCATGTTGCCTTCGAGGTCGCAAAACGCTTGCTCAGGTTCAATCATCCAGAATTCGGCCAGGTGTCTGCTGCTGTTGCTGTTCTCGGCTCGGAAGGTGGGTCCAAACGTATAGACGTTGGTCATCCCAAGCGCCAGAGTCTCTGCCTCGAGTTGGCCACTCACCGTTAGGTAAGCGGGCTTCCCAAAGAAATCGTCCTCAGGATTGGTGTTCTTGAGGTGGTATCTCTCACCTTCCGGCTCCATCGCGGTCGACACACTAAACATCTGCCCGGCGCCTTCGCAGTCGCTAGCGGTGATGATCGGAGCATGGATATTGTGGAACCCGCGCTCCAAGAAGAACTTATGCACGGCCCAAGCAGCTTGCGACCGAATCCGAAAGACGGCCCCAAAGGTGTTCCCTCGCGCCCTCAGGTGGGCGATCTCCCGGAGGAATTCCATCGTCGCGCCCTTCTTTTGCAGGGGATAGGTGGCGGGATCGGCTTCGCCGTAGACCTCGACGCCGGTGCAGCGCAGTTCGACTGCTTGGCCAGATGCCGGGGACTCGACGATCTCGCCGTCGAACCTCGCACAGGCGCCCGTCGTGAGCTTCTTGATGGTGTCCTCATCGAGTGAGCCGGCGGCGATGACGACCTGCAGATCGGCGAAGCACGAGCCGTCATTCACCTGCACGAAATGGACTTCCTTGCTGTCGCGGCGTGTCTTGACCCAGCCGTAGGCGCTCGCCGACGTGCCCGGTTCAAGCTGGAAGAGGTCCTTAATGTAGGTGCGCCGATAGTCCATGGGAAGGAAGCAGTTTACCGTGGACTCCTCAGGATAGAATGAGTTCGCAGATTCCATGAAGCAATACCGCCTGAACCGGCTCTTCAACCCTCATTCGAAGCGTTGCATCGATGTCGCCATCGATCATGGGTTCTTCAACGAGCTTGCGTTTCTCGGCGGCATCGAAGACATGGCGAAGGCCGTAAGGACAGTGGTCGAAGCGAACCCGGATGCGGTGCAGCTGACGATCGGTCAGTCCAACCTGCTCCAGTCTATGTCCAGCCGCGCGAAGCCCGCGCTCGTTCTCCGGTCGGACGTTGCGAACGTCTATGGCAAGGAGATTCCGGAAACCCCCTTCAGCCGGATGATCGAAGAACCGGTCGAGCAGGCGTTGCGGCTCGATGCGGTGTGCGTAGTGGTCAACTTATTCCAGATTCCGAACTGCTCGGTCGTTACAGATCAGTGCATCCAGAACATCCTCAAGATCAAGCCGATGTGCGATCGGTTCGCGATGCCCCTGATGATTGAACCGCTTGTGTTCAAGCCTAATCAGAAAGAGGGTGGCTACATGGTCGACGGCGACATCAACAAGATCTTGCCTCTCGTTCGTCAAGCGGTGGAACTGGGAGCGGACA
>JAYROD010000013.1:0-3141 GCA_041911835.1 Fimbriimonadaceae bacterium
AGGAGCTCTCGGCGATTGGTGGATGCGCGGATCGTCCACTGCTCTGCGACCCCAGCAGCATCGAGGACCTTGACCATCAGCTTCCGCGACAGCTCCAACCGTTCCGGGTCGATATCCACGAGTCGAAGTTCGCCGCCGATCATGCCTGGGATCAGCACGACATCCTTGAGGATCGAGCTCGTAAAGAAGCTCCCGGCCCCGATCATCGTGATCGTCAGTCGGCGCGGCATATCCCCAGCCAAGCCGACGGCGGGGAGGCTCGAAATGGATGTGCGAAGCTGGGCTGCTGGGGCCATGGTCCTATCTTAGCGAATCCAATGGCAACTTCTGGCATCTCGGCCTCCAATCGATGCGGAGGAACGGTATAGTTTTGAGGATAGTAACAGCCCTGAGTGAGGGCCATCCATGTCGACCAAAGTAGTGCTGCTGATTGAAGATAATCCGGATGACAAGCGCTTGACCTTGCGCGCGCTTCGGAAGAATAACATCATGAATGAAGTCGTCGTGGCTTACGACGGACAAGAAGCACTTGACTACCTCTTCGCACAGGGGAAATTCTCTGATCGCGACAGTCAGCTCACCCCGTCCCTGATCATTCTCGACCTCAAATTGCCGGGCCTGAGTGGCATGGACGTCCTCAAACGCATTCGCACGGATTCAGCGACGAGCGGTATTCCCATTGTGGTTCTCACGGGTAGCGATGAGCCGTCGATGATCGAATCTGCTTATCGGGCAGGTGCAAACAGCTATATCGTCAAACCAACAGGCAGCGCGGATTACTCGGATATGGTGCTGCACATCGGGATGTATTGGCTGCTGGTCAACGAAGCGCCGCCGATGCGAACACCGGTCGCCTGAGCCTCTCGCGACGCTCCAGCGTTCCTTGCAAAGGAGTTCGATTCGTGCCATAATCCCCAACTGTCCACACCTGCGCGGGTGTAGCTCAGCGGTTTAGAGCGCCGGCCTGTCACGCCGGAGGCCGCGGGTTCAAATCCCGTCATCCGCGCCATTCAATGCCGCGGTAGCTCAGTTGGTAGAGCAAAGCACTGAAAATGCTTGGGTCGCCGGTTCAAGTCCGGCCTGCGGCACCACTTCTTTCCTCGCAGAATTCCGGGTACAACCTGCTTCGACAACCTGAGTTTGGTGAAGGAGCGTTCCATGAAAGTTTGTGTCCGAGTCGCCTTCTTGCTTGCCTGTGTGGCATCCCTTTGCGCAATGGCATTGGCCCAAGACCGCATTATCAAGCCAGACGACAAAGTCCGGCTAGTTTGTGAAGAGGAACCTTCGCTCACCAAGGATTACACCATCACGAAGGATGGCCTCATCGTACTGTCGTTCATCGGCGCAGTGGAAGTGCAGGGCCTAACCGAAAAGCAGGCCGCAGACAAGATTTCCGCCAAACTGCTCGAACAGCGGATTCTCAAGAAGGCCACCATCACTGTCTCATTGACCGTTCCGGAAGGCAAAACGATTCGGTATTCGGGTGCGGTGAAGGCATCAGGGGAGGTTCCTCCCAAAGATGGCATGCGGCTTTCCGATTTGATCTTGGTTGCGGCGCCAACCGACGCAGCGGACCTCGAACACGTCGAAATCACAACCGCCGTTGGCGACAAAATCGTCGTCAATTTCAAGCAGTTCGACGGCACAAAAATGGAATTCAATCCGACGCTGCGGCCAGGAGATAGCGTGTTCTTTCCGATCCGTTCCAAGCCGCTCGAAGTCTATGTTTTCGGCGGCGTCGGAAAACCCGGCAGCGTGCCGCTCGTCACGGGGATGAAGATTCGTTCGGCTATCGATGCCGCAGGCGGGTTCGCTCCGCTCGCGGATCGAACAAAGGTTCGGATCGAGCGAGAGGGCGCCTCTCCGCAGATGTTGGACCTCACACTGAACACGGTCGATCTCGACCTGCAGCCGGGCGACCGCATCATCGTCGAGATCTCCCAAGAGCGTCAGTATGTGTTTCTCAGCGGCGAGGTCGCGCGACCAGGGACCGTCGTCTACACGGAGGGCATGACCCTCTCGAAGGCGATCAAGGACGCTGGCGGCCCAACGAACTCCGCTGACATTGCGAAGATTTCCTTGGCGACGAAGGCCAGCAAGACCGTTTACACTTACAACCTCAACCAGATCAATCAAGGGTACGCGGGAGACGTGCCGCTGGCGCCTGGGGATCAAATTATGGTTCCGAAGAAGTCTGGACGTCGAACGAATCCGCTGATGATTGCGGCCGGGGTCGTCTTCATGATTTTCTTCATATCGCGATAGGTGGCGAAGTGGGATCGAACTAAGGGCAGGCCCGAGCCGATCAGGGCGCTCAACCGCATTCCCGAGAGGGAGTGTGGTGAGCCGCTGGTTGACCTTCGAATCCATGCTCCCAGCGTGAGGATCACGCGCCCCCAGGTGATTCCGTTCTGCAGGAAGTCGGTGGCGAGAATGGTTGAAGAGGCCGCCCAAGCACTCCCGAAGGGCGTCATCCTCAGCGTGATCGACGCTTGGCGCCCGCTGATTCGCCAGAAACACATACACGATTGGATGGTGCGCTGCGCTCAGGAGGCGTTTCCTCACCTGAGCCATGCGCAGATCTTGAGGAAAGCCAACCGCTGGGCAGCGCCGTACTCGCATAAGGCTCCGCCGGGCCATTGCACCGGCGCGGCGCTGGATGTGTGGCTTGTCGATGAGAACGACGAGCAGTTGGACGTAACTTCACCGTTTGATCGGTTCCACGCCTCAGCCACCTACACATTGGGACTGAGCGAGACGGCGTACCGGAATCGCATGCTGCTTGTGGACGCGATGCTGGGCGCGGGATTCTCAAATTGCCGCGACGAGTATTGGCACTACAGCTATGGGGACGCCGGCTGGGCTGTCCGACTGGAGAAGCCCTTCGCCATCTATGGTTTGGTCGAAATGCCAGAAGAGGCTTATGCCGAGCAAGAGGCACTGTGGTTGGAAGCCCACGCCAAGCGCACGAATCCGTTCCTAGGTGGGAATTAGGGTCTATTTGCCCGCGTGAACGAATTCGATGGCGTCAGGTTGACGTACGCCGTCCGGGTGGAACGGTTTTGGCGAGATGACGATCACATCGATCCCCAAATCACCGCCTTGATCGGAGTTGACGAGTACCTTCAGCTCCGTTTGTCC
>JAYROD010000014.1:0-8690 GCA_041911835.1 Fimbriimonadaceae bacterium
AACCCCAAAGACCAGGGCGAAGACTTTGCGAGGAATGTACTGCGTGGCCAACGCTCCCAGCACGGCGCCGGGCAATGTGGCAAGGCAGAAAAGAAACGCGGACTTATAGTCGATGCGTTTCATTCGCGAATAAGCGAACGATCCCGACGAGGCATTCATGAACACGACGGCAAGCGACACCGCGGTGAATGTATCCGGGTTCTCAGAAGGGTAAGCCAGAAGCAGAATGGGCACGAGAATGAACCCGCCTCCGGCTCCGATCAAGGTGCCGAAGAGGCCAACTCCAACACCGAGCGCGATCAGAAGCAGGTATTCCTGTGGCTGCAAGCCCTAAGGCTATCCGATCAGCGTTCCACGCCGCTAAATCCAGGTCGAAGCACGGCGGAATATCTTGTCGGTGATGGGGCGTCGAACGTGAGCGAACACGAAGTTCGGCCAGCCGGACATGAAGTCCAGCTCATATTCGGGAGGCACGCCGATCAGCACGAGAGGGACCGAGTTTGCGACGGGATGGCCCATCTTGGCTTCAGCGAATTTCTCGTAGCCGGCGATCTTATGAGGCGTCTCCAAGGTCGCTAGGATGTCGACGAACAGAAGGTCAGTCTTCTCGCAGGCATCGAGCGCCGGTGGCCAGTCGCCAAAGACGAGGAGATCGTCCGAAGCTGGAAATGCGCTGCTGGCGGCCTGGGTGACCTCATCGTCTTGGGTGATCAACACGAACTTCATCTTCTGCTCCTGATTATAAGGCCAAGGTTGAGAATACTCAGGCGAAGCAGATATGCAATCCCTTGAATTGTCCAATTTCTGTCATTTGTCCCAGGACGCGAACTTTTCCGGAATCTATCAGTCCATAATAATATATCAGCGTCTTTGGCGCATTGGAGAATTGAAGGAGGATTGTGATGGTCAACTCGCTCACGCTCGAAAACAAGCCCTTGTCCCTTGAGAGACCGCCTTCGGCATTCCGCGAGTTCGAGTCCATGGTCAGCAGCACACGCAAGCGTGCCTATACGATGGCCTACCAACTGACTCACAATGCCTCCGATGCGGAGGACCTCGTGCAAGAGACTTACGTTAAGGCCTGGAAAGGCTTCGAAAGCTATATGCCGGGACGCCCTTTCCTCAATTGGGTGCTCCGAATCATGCAGCGCGCCTATTTGGATATGAAGCGGCGCGAAAATCCCATCCGAAAGGCGGACTCGCTGACCTCGATGATCAGTCCCTCCGACGGCGAGATTCAAGAGCTCCCGATACCTGATTCCGCCCCCGGCCCCGATCAAGAAGCGATCCACTCGGAGTTCAGCCTCGAACTTCGAGAAGCGCTCGACGAAATTCCGGAGGTCTATCGTCAGGCCATCGTGGCTTGCGATCTCGACGGGTTGAGCTATGCGGAGATCGCCGACCAGCAGCAAACGACGATCGGCACGATTCGCTCCCGAATTCACAGAGGCCGCAAGCTTCTTCGAGACGTGATTCTGAGAAAAGGCACGTTGAGCCTGTAATTCTCGGCCGGTTTCCCGATACTAATACTGGATGAAAGTATCCGAAAGCCAGAACTCGACCGCGGCATTGCGACTCATCGAACAGCTCGCAGCGGCCAAGAAGGAATTCGATTCCAGCTCAATTCAGCTCCGCGGCAAGATTCAGGCGCCTGCATCCGAAAGTGAGCCAATCGCGGGCAAGATCGGCAAGGGTGCCCTCATCGATATCCGCTGTTAAGTCTGAAGGTAGACTCCAAGACTGTGAGCGACAAGGCGCCCCCCAAGCCCACTTGGTGGAAGAACACCTATTTTTGGATCGCTGGGATCCTGTTCATCGTTGGTGTTATCGGACTGATTGCCGGTGAAAAGTCCATTCGGGATCCCGGTCAAGTCGGCGAATCGGCGCTGGTCCTCATCTACTTCGCAGGCGCCGCTGTGATGGCAGTCAACGGCTATCTCAGCCATCAGCAGACGGTCCAAAGCTATCTTGAACACCAGGAAGAAAACCCTTCATGATCCATTGCTCTTGCGGAAAAGTGATCGAAAAAGTGCCAAGTTGGCTCGAGGGCGTCAAAGTGGAATTCGTCTGCACGAATTGCCCGCAGCGTCAAGTTCGCAGTATCACGCAGGTTTCGGCAGAGGAGTTGGCGCCGTCGACAAAGATCGAGGGAGACCCTCTTGCGAGCATCGATGAGTTGGAAGAGGACGAAGAAGACGCCTAAGCGGCGTAACGCTTTCGCATCTCGAGCCTGAGTGCTCGAGGGGTCTGGTGCAGCCCCAAATCCGTCATGCAAGCGGCCTGAATGTCGCGCCTTTCCAAGGGCGAATCCTCGGTCACCGTCACATGTGCGTTGAGGGCCCCATCCGACCACCAGACGGACGCGTCGAGCACGTCCGACATCCCTAGAAGGTATTGCTCGGTCAGTTTGAGGTCGATTCCTCGTGGCATGCGTTGGTCGAGGGCCACGAGGTTAATCGTCGGCTGGAGACAAGGGGTTCTTTAGGCTGCAAAGAATGCTGTATTGTTCGGCGTTGTCGATGTCCATACCAATTTCAGGAAAGGGTGTGATGACGGCTTTCACTGATCCGCCAAGGAACCTGGAAACCGCCCGCTCGAGAGCGTGGACACTCAGGAGCGATGGCGCGATCTGTCCGGCAATGACTCGAAACAGAGTCCCGAATCCCACGATGGAAGCCAGCTTAAGCGGCTTCTTTCTAGCGCCATAAGCACGCTCCATGACGTGGAGGTTCTTTCGCATGAGCGCTGTATTCATAAGCCCCAGATTTCCACCCGTAAACCGACCCTCTTTGAGCTTTAGGGTCGTACGCTTCATCTCGCCAAAGCGCGGATCAGGCTTTTCGGCCCGAATGATAGGGTAGTTCAGCATTGCCTGAAGATCACAGAGCTCAATGAACCCCCGCACGGACCCCTCGGTGAGGAAAGGCAGGTCGGCGGTTGCGAGCAGGAAATTATCTGACCGAACCTGGGCCAGACCGTTGCCCAAACTCCCGATAAAGCTCTCTCCTGCCTCGAATTGGCGATCCAGCATCCCCGGCGGACCACCAACCAAGATCGGATCGCCGATGTTTCGGACCGCCTCGATGACGATCTCCACCATGGTCGTTCCCCAAATCGGAAGACTCGCGCGAAATTCGGTTCCCGCAATGGTTTTCAATTCCGGAGAACATCGTCCGCCGGCGAGGATCACGATATCCATAGACTCTCCTCGCGACTCAAAGAAGGGGCTACCCAAGTCCTCACCCCTTCATTTTGAATCTGAGCGCCGACCGAAATTGCTTTGGCCTCTGACTGAAACTCTCCGAACACCGCGGAACCTGATCCGCAGAGCAGCGCCGAGACGGACCCCAGTGAGAGCATCTGCTCTTTCAGCGCCAGACACTGGCTGGGCGCAATCAATTCGAAGTCGTTGCCGGTCATTCGCAGCGGTGCATGGACGACCTGGCGATCCAGAGAATCGAGGGCCGCATAGGCCCGGGCGGTCGATATCCCCACCAACGGTCGCGCGATTACGAACCAGCTCGTGGGAAGGTCGGATAACGGTACGAGGGCTTGGCCGTAGTGCTCGCCAACGGCCCGTCCACCGACGAGAAAGAACGGCACATCGGCGCCGACCGACGTGGCGACCTCGAATTCCATCTGTGGGTGCACAAGTCCTTTCAAGAAAGTTCGCAGGGCCCGAAGGAGCCCGGCCGCATCAGAGCTTCCCCCTCCGAGTCCACTTTGGGCGGGAATGCGCTTCGTAAGCCGGATCGAGAGCGGAGGTATTTCGACGAGCTCTTCGACCAGCCTGAGGCATTTGGTGAGCGTGTTGTCTTCAGGCAGCCCATCCCAATCGCACTGAATGGACGTGGCTCCGGCGGACTCCGTGATGTCGAGCTCGTCGAACAACCCAATGGCCTGGAACTCCGTGTGGATCGGGTGCATTCCCGATTCATCCGGTTTGAAGACCAGCAAGTGGCGATTGATCTTCGCCGGACATCGGACCCGAACCCTCATGGCCCGCGCCTGGTCTGTTGTTTCACGTCCTCGGGAAGTCCAGGCGGCATGACCGAGATCTTCTTCGGAAATGGCGTCAGTTCAAGCTCGTCGAGCGCCTTGTCAATCGCCTCTAGCTGCATCTTGGCTTCGGTCAGGGATTCAAGGAATTCCTGTGTCGAGACTTCTTGTTTTCGTCCCGTTAACCGATAGGACAGCATCTTGACGCGGAGTGTGTCCAGGGTCGTGGTAAATAGCGCTGCCTGAGCCTCGGTCCGCTGAATGCCGGCCATGACGCCTGTCAGCTGTGACTTATATTCCGCGATGTTCTTATCGGCAATTCGGTAGAGTTCGCGCGCCTGCGGATCGTCGTGCGTCGGTCCGGCGACGGGTGGTGCTGATCGCAGCATCCAGCCCTCGCTGGCTGCGACTTCTTGAAAGGTCATGTCGGCTCGGCGCAGCGCTCGGTAAAGCCAGTGGGCCACTTGGTCGATCGTTCGAGGCATTTCGCTGAACTCTGCGAGATCGCTTTTGCGCATCTGCCGTACTGCATCGTGAAATCGATGCAACCGGTCGTGACAGGACTCCCAAAGCTCGAGATACCTCTTGTGGATGAACCGCTTTTGGAGGCTGGAAGCGTACGCTTGAATGGTCCAGACCAGCAATGGCGTCGCCGCGAACCCGATCGGGACGTGGATCTTTAAGAGCAGCCACACTGCAAAGGCCGTCAGCAAGCCCCAACCCAGAATGCGGCCGGGCCGCAGAAGCTCTCGGATGAAGATCCGTCGGTCTTGGCGCGCGACGTCGTCCATCGGCCCTCTTACGGGATCGGCGGCCTCGCCGTTGCGCCAGGGAGCGATTGCTCGATCGCATAGGCGATCTGTAGCAGCCGTTCATCGGCTCGATAGGGAGCCATAACTTGCAGCCCAACTGGCAATCCGTTGGCAAACCCGCCGTTGAGCGAGATGGCTGGAAATCCGCCCATATTGGCGGGGATCGTAAAAAGGTCGAGCAGCTTGAGCGCCATGGGGTCTTTCGACAGTTCGCCTAGCGGGAAGGCCGTAACCGGGCTGGTCGGCGAAATGACGACGTCGAAGTCTCGAAAGGTCTGCTCGAATTCGTAGGTCATCTGCGCGCGAGCTTTTTGTGCGCGAACATAGTACGCATCGTAGTAGCCCGCCGATAGCGCATAGGTCCCGATCATAATCCTGGCTTTCACCTCATGGCCAAACAGTCTCCCCCGCGTGGCGGCGACCGCGCCGACGTGTCCTTCCCCTTCAACTTGCGGCCCAAATCGAATACCGTCGAATCGGGCTAGATTGCTGCTCGCTTCGGCGGGGGCGATGATGTAATACGTGGTCACTCCAAGCTTAACCGAGGGCAGCGAAACCTCATGGAATTCTACTCCTGCGGCCTGAAGCTCACGGATCGTTTCATCCATCGCTGTGGAGACGCCTGGTTCTGCGGCGCCGCTGAGCATCTCCATCGGCAATGCCGCTCGAATACCCTTGAGCGAACCGTCCCGCAGGTTTTGGCTCGAAATGGGTGGATCGGGCAGCGATGTCGCATCCCTCTTGTCATGCCCGGAAATCGCATTCGCACAGAGAGCCGCGTCTTCGACTGTCCGAGCAAGTGGGCCGATCTGGTCGAGGCTCGATCCAAATGCGACGAGCCCATAACGAGAGACCCTCCCGTACGTGGGTTTGAATCCGACGACGCCGCAAAGCGATGCCGGTTGGCGGATCGATCCGCCTGTGTCGGAGCCAAGTGCGAGGGGGACCAATTCGGCAGATACCGCCGCCGCCGACCCTCCGGAGCTTCCACCTGGGCTCCTGGCCGGGTCCCACGGATTACGCGTTGGCCCAAAGGCGCTGTTCTCCGTCGATGTGCCCATGGCGAATTCGTCGAGGTTCGTTTTCCCGAGGATGGTCAATCCAGCCGAGCGGAGTGCCTCGACGACTGAAGCGTCGAACGGTGGGACGTAATTCTCCAGTATCTTGGAAGCGCACGTCGTTCGGAGACCGCTGGTCGAAAGATTGTCTTTCAGCGCGATCGGAACGCCTGCCAATTCTCCCCCCGCTCCCTGGTCGATGAGGACTTGGGCGTCCCGCGCTGATTTAAGCGCCTGTTCCTCATCCAGCGTGAGAAAGCAACTCAGATCGGAGTCCAGCTTACGGGCTCGTTCGATGTGGGCCTGAGCGACCTCGACCGCGGATACTTCCCGCGCGCGAAGCTTCTTGGCAAGTTGCGCCGCGGTCAGGCGAGTCAGCAAGACTCAGCCCTCGATGATCGTGGGGACGACGAAGAGCCCTGCCCGCGTCACAGGCGCATTCTTCAAAGCATCTTCTCGTGGAAGCCCCTTCTGGACGATGTCTTCGGCCCAAACATTCGCGAGTCTCACCGGCACGGCAGCCGATTCGGCAGTAAGCGTTTCGAGCTGCTGAAGGTCTTGGAAATGGCCGAGGAGCGCGTTCAATTCTCCCTGAAAAGCGACTAACTCCGCCTCGTCCAGCTCCAGACGCGCCAATCGGGCGACATGCTGGACTTCATCGAGGGAGATCGACATTCCAACATTATATCCGTCGAACCATAATGCATAGCGATGGCAAGGAGCAGCCAGCGGAGGTTCTTTCCCGCGGTCACAACGGTGGTCGTGATTCTCGCCGCGTTCGGTGCTCTCTCATTGGTACTGCGCCGTGCGATCCCGCCCCCTCCTCCGAATCGTCTGGCCGATAGCGCCGGCGACTATTTGACGGCGGGTTCGCGGCAATTCGTCCAGTGGTATCCATTGGGTCCGGAGGCTTTCGCCGAATCGAAGCGCCTAGATCGTCCGCTCTTCATCGCCATTGGCGCCCAATGGAGCTCTGCAGCGCGACAGGCGGATGCCACGTCGTTTCTCAACCAAGATGTCGTCGAACGGCTGCGCCAAGGATACGTTTGCGTCCGCGTCGACACGGACCAGTATCCGGAATGGCTTAATGCCTATTTGCCGCTCAGCCGAGCCGTCATTAGCGACTTGCCGGAGCGTCAACTCTGGTTTGAGCCTTCGTTTCAAGGCATCGTGCTCGATCCGTCGGAGCTCATGGTCAGTTGGATCCTGAGGCACTTCAGCAGCGAACGAATGGAGCCCCCCTTCTTCTTGGGTGGGTTCACGGAAGCCAATGCTCGGATCGCTGGCGCTGCGCAATTGAAGCCTGGATTCCCCGCGCCGGGTCAGGTCCAGGCAACCGATTGGACTCCGCTGACCTCCCGCCAGCGACCCGCAAAGCTCGACCTAGAGACCCACATGGATTGGCTCCGAGGCCACATCAGTTCGCGGTTCGGCGGTCAACCTATGAATGGATTCCAACTTCTGCAGCCCAATGTTTGGCGCTTCATGCTGGAAAAAGGAGAGCTTGCTGACCTTGAACGCTCGCTCGGCCCAGCTTTGAGATCGGGAATCGTCGATTGGCTCGACGGCGGGTTCTTCCGGATAGCCGACGATCCATCATGGCAACAGATCGAGTTCGACAAGCTTGCCGTTCAGAACGCTGAGATGATGGCTCTCCTGGCGCGCATCGCACGAACGACAAATGACCCGTTTTGCCTCGCACTCGCGAAACGAACCTTCGATTGCCTGACCGGTCCATTCGAAAAAGACGGCCTTGTCTACGGCTACCGAACCGTCGAGACCACTCAGGACCACAGAAGTCAGCGCGACAGCTTCCCGCCGCAAGAGTTGAGAGACAACTTCGATGCTGGAGACCGGGAATGGCTGCGCGCTCATTTGGGCCTGAAGGTCGAGTCAAATCCACAGATGATTGCTACCGTTCCGGAACCCGCGGATTACGTAGTTAACCAGGAACGCTACGAAGGTTTCTTCGATCGCTTGCGTAGGATCAAAACGGAGGCGGCCGTGCAATATGGAAGCTACGCGCTGCTCGACGTGAATGGATTTGTGTGTGCCCGGCTTTTGGAGACGGCAAGGTTGCTCGAAGATCCCAAACGGCTGGCGACTGCAGCCGAAATGTTCGACAAACTGGCCCAGTTTCGCGTTGGCCTCGACGACGTCGTGCATGGCCTCGAGGACTCGGCAAGGGCCTACTACTACCTGGGTGATTACTTGGCGTATGCGGACGCGGCATTGGAGCATTACCGATCCTTCGGGATCCAGAGGCCGCTGAAGGATGGCCTGGCCGTTCTCAAAAGAGCGCTGTTCCTGTTTCACGGGGATCACGACGGGGTGCTTCTCAACGGCACGATGATCGTGCTCGCCATCGCTCCGCCGAATGCGAAATCTCCAGAAATCGTCGACAATTTGCGGGAGTCGACTCTGGCGATGGCAGCTCGCCTGGCATTCTCATATGGCGCAATCCTCAAGGACGATCAATTGAAAGGGGAGGCAAGCGCCATCCTTGGCCAATACGCCTCGACGGCTAATTCCATCCAGAACTGCGTTTCCGGGTTGTTCTGCGCCGGTTGGCTCATCCAGCGGGACCGAATCGCGCTCATTACTCACCGCGACGGGGACGCCGAATCGCTGCGCTCGATGGAACGAATGGCGGCCAAGCATCCCAATGATCTGGTGGCCTGTTCCGTCGAATCTGGTTCGGACGGGTGGTTCATTTTCAAGGGCGGCAAACTGGTTGCTGGGGCGGTGAGCGACGAATCTGCCGACAAGCTCCTTTCCGAGCCGTAAGGACCCGACATAATAGCCTTAGGATGAATTCGCC
>JAYROD010000015.1:0-3122 GCA_041911835.1 Fimbriimonadaceae bacterium
TACGGGAGCGACGACGACGGCGTGCAGCAAGACGGACGCTCTCAGCGAGCGAAATTCCGTTGCTTATCAAGGCCGGGTCGATACCAATCATGGACTGGAGTAGGAATATTGGCACACACGAGTTCCCGTGTCAAGGGGCCTAGCTCGCCTGGCGGACCATTTCCTCCGTCATCAGGATCGGCTTTCGCTCGTGCGTGATGATGCCGTCCGGCACAAGGACCTTCTTGACGTCCTCGCTGCTCGGGACTTCGTACATGACTTCGAGCATGACTTGCTCGATGATGCCTCTCAGTGCGCGAGCCCCGGTTTTCCGCTTCAACGCTTCGACCGCGATCTCCCGAAGAGCGCCAGCCTGGACCTCGAGTTCGACACCGTCGAGCTCAAAGAACTTCTCATATTGCTTGAGCAGCGCATTTCGCGGCTCGGTGAGAATGCGAACGAGCGCCTCCTCGTCCAGTTGATCGAGCGTGGTGATTACGGGGAGCCGTCCGATGAACTCGGGAATCAGTCCGTACTGAAGCAGATCGTCTGGCAAGACCTTCCGCAAAACGTCTTTGTCGCGCTCGGCTTTGCTCTGCGGCTCGGCTCGGAAACCCATGACGTTCTCCCGCTGACGTCGGAGAATGATGTCTTCCAGACCCTCGAAGGCTCCCCCGCAGATGAACAGCACGTTTCGCGTGTCCAGCTGAATGTACTCTTGCTGGGGGTGCTTGCGTCCGCCCTGAGGAGGGACGTTAGCTACAGTTCCCTCCAAAATCTTAAGCAACGCCTGCTGCACGCCTTCTCCGCTGACGTCCCGCGTGATCGAGGGGTTGTCGCTCTTGCGGCTGATCTTGTCGATCTCGTCGACATAGATAATCCCTCGCTCGGCGAGTTCTTTAGCGTTCTTGGAATCCATCGAATCCGCGGCCTGGTACAGCTTCAGGAGAATGTTCTCGACATCCTCGCCCACGTAGCCTGCCTCGGTGAGCGCTGTTGCATCGGCGATCGCGAAGGGGACCTCGAGCATGCGTGCCAAGGTCTGAGCCAGGAGCGTTTTGCCTGATCCCGTCGGGCCGATCATGAGAATGTTGCTCTTGCTGAGCTCGACCTCGGTGTCAGGATTCTCGTTTATGCGCTTGTAATGGTTGTAGACCGCGACCGACAGGGCTCGCTTGGCATGGTCTTGACCGATGACGTAGGAGTCGAGGAAGCTGACGATCTCTTTCGGCTTGGGTACAGAGCTGATCGGCGAACTCGAAGCGATTCTCGGTTTTGGAGCGATCGCGCCGGCCGTCGCGGGGGTAACGCGGTCAGCCTCGTTCTGGAGGATGTCGTTACACAGGTCGATGCAGTCGGCACACACGGCGCCATGCAGACCCACTATCAGCTTCTTAACCTGCTCCTTTGTCTTGCCACAAAGGCAGCATTGATCCCGTCTCTCAACCAATCGCGCCATAAATGCCTACTCTTATGTTATCGCGCTCCTGCCTCAAGAACTTTATCCACAAGGCCATATTTTTGCGCTTCTTCTGCTGACATGAAGTAGTCTCGGTCGCAGTCCTTCTCGACCTTTTCGACGGATTGGTCCGTGTGTTTGGCTAAGATCCCGAAGATTATTTGATTATATCGGTTGAATTCGGCGACTGCCACGTTCATATCGGCAATCGTGCCCTGGGTACCGGCACTGCCTTGGTGAATCATGACTCGCGCGTTCTGGAGGCAGTACCTTTTGCCGGCAGCCCCTCCTGCAAGCAGAACCGCTCCCATTGACGCGGCTTGCCCGACGCAGATCGTCGCGACGCTCGGCTTGATGATCTGCATCGCGTCATAGATCGCAAGGCCCGCGCTCACGGAGCCTCCCGGGCTGTGAATGTAAAAGTCGATGTCCTTATCCGGATCCTCCTTCTCTAGGAAGAGCAGCTGAGCAACGATAAGGTTCGCCACGTAGTCGTCGATCGCCGTTCCGAGGAAGACGATTCGATCCTTAAGGAGTCTGGACCAAATGTCGTAGCTGCGCTCGCCACGGGAGGTCTGTTCGATTACATAGGGCACGCCCATGCCGGAAATGTTGGTCATCTCTTTCATTCTGGTTGCCCGATTGTGGTTCCTGAGTGGTCAAATGTCAAATAGCTTGCGCTTGAATCCGGATTCGGGACCCTGACGACAGGTATCCTCTCCTTTTAGCATGCCGGCCTTTCTAGTCCTCAGCGACGGTTCCGTCTACGAGGGACGGCCCTTGGGGGCCTTGGGTGATGCTTCCGGCGAGGTCGTGTTCAATACCGGCATGACCGGCTACCAAGAAATCCTCACCGATCCCAGCTATGCCGGCCAGATCGTTCTCCTGACCTACCCACTGATTGGCAATTACGGTATCAACGAAGACGATTTCGAGTCTGACAGGCTTCAGCCCAGTGGGCTGATCGTCAAAGAGGCCTGCAATATCCCAAGTAATTGGCGATCGGTGAGAACATTGGACGACCTCATGACGGAACGCGGGCTCGTCGGCATCCAGGGCGTAGACACTCGTGCGATTACCAAACACATTCGCACCGGCGGCGTAGCCATGGGGATGCTTACGCAAGGCGACCCGAAAAAAGCGTTGGAGCAACTCCAAAACGTGCAGGCATATGATGAATCCGACTTCGTCTACCGCGTGACGACGAAGGGGCCCTATGGATGGGGCTACTCGGGGAAGGAGCTCATGGGAGACCTCCTGACCGAAGGTGAGCACCGCCAGAATTACCGATTTCGCATTGCCGTAATCGATTGCGGCCTCAAATTTAATATTCTGCGGCGTTTTGCCGCGCTCGGGGTCCGGAGCATCGTCTTGCCAGCGACTGCATCGGCCGAAGAAGTGATGGCTTGGCAGCCTGACGGCATTTTGCTGAGCCCGGGTCCGGGCGATCCGGCCCGTCTGGAGCCAGTCATTGGCACCGTCAGAGAACTCCTGGGCAAACGGCCGATCTTCGGGATCTGCCTAGGCAATCAGCTTCTTTGCCACGCCGTAGGAGGGAAGACTTATAAGCTCAAGTTCGGGCACCGAGGCAGCAACCACCCGGTCAAGGATCTTAAGGACGGAACGGTGACCATAACCAGCCAGAATCACGGCTATGCTGTCGACCCAAATAGCCTGGATGGCA
>JAYROD010000016.1:0-2290 GCA_041911835.1 Fimbriimonadaceae bacterium
CGTTTTCCTGCTTGCAGGCAAGCGTACAGGCATCGCATCCGATGCAGCGCGTCAAGTCGATGAGCATCGAGTAGCGGGCCATGTTATTTCACCCTCCTCAAATCCACTCGAGTATCTTTCCAATGTTGTCCAGGCGCATGGACCGCGGGCAAGAAATATGCCTCGTGTGTGGCTTTGATCTTCTGATGAGTGTGGACCGAGTGGTATTTGCCCCCGGCCAAATATCGATCCCACCATCCATGGTCGACGCAAACGACTCCGGGTTTGATGGTTTCAGTGAGCAGCGCCCAGAGCCGATATGCGCCGTTGTTGTTGAATATTTCGACTTCGTCGCCGTCGTGAATTCCACGTTTCGCCGCCTCGACCGGATGGATTTCCACGACAGGCTTCCGGTTCACATTGAGCAGCAGAGGATTGTTGCTATGCGTGGAGTGAACGCGCCACTTCGAGTGAGGCGTGACGATTGCAAGAGGGAATTCTTGGTCGGCTGCTGGCAAGTGCGAGAACGGCTGCTTAAAAGTTGGCAGTGTCTCTCCCAGCTTTTGATATGGAACTTCTTCCTTGTAAAACTCCATTCTCCCAGTCTTGAGAAACTCCCTTTGTGCGCCTTCGGGGAATGGATACGCCCGAGGCGGGAACAGCTCGTGTTCGTGGAATTGCTCGTCGAGACCGCACTCCGGATCGTGCACTTTCAGCCGCACGGGTCCATGCAACAGCTGGTCGAGCGTGATGTCTTCGACTTCCTTTCCGCCGTTCTTCAGCATGAGTTCGATCGCGTCGTATTCCGTTACGTCGAAGTAGGGAAGAAGCGTCGGATCGACTCTTCGAATCAACTCACGGACCATCCACAGTTCCGTTCGGCTATCGTATTGCGGTGTTATGACTTCTTGTTGGAGCTGCAGATAGGGATGGCAGCTCGTGCCGACGAGATCGACTTTCTCCCAGAACGTAGGCGGGGGCAGCACAACGTCCGCATATTCGCAAGTCGGGCTCATGGAGAAGTCGATTGCCACGAAAAGATCGAGCGCATCGATCGCGGCCTTTAGTTGGTCGGAGAATTCCGTTACCAGCGGGTTGCCGTGCGAGACGAACAGCGCCTTGAATCCATCTTTGGGAAACTTGATCTTCGCGTTCATCGTCTCGGTCGGTTTGCCGAGTACGAAGTAATGCATCGGAACCGAATTCGGCCGCTTGCCATCGGGGAACCACCAGCTGCTGACGTCCAGCCTGAAGTGGTGCTGTCCCGAGTAGATGGAGACCGATTCTCCGGGCTTTCCGTGCGCTCCCACCAATGTCGCCAGCAACAGGATCGAGCGGATTGCCAAATCGCCATGTAGCCGGTGGTTGATACCCATTCCGATCACGATCGAGGAGGGCCGAATGGTCGCATAATCGGTCGCCATTTCGCGAATCGTAACTGCCGGCACGTCGGTAATCTTCTCGACGTTTTCCGGACTGTATTCCGGCCGCATGACGACGTCTTCTACTAATTCGAAAACGGGAGTGCAGGTGACCGCTTGGCCGACGATCGTCACTTGTCTCGGCCCGCGGAGCGCTGGCTTCACCCCTTTCGGAAGCGTGAGCGTGTCCATCGGGAGTACGAGCCAGTCGTTTTTCGCCTCATCCCAAACGACGAATTCGGATTCTGTTCCTAGTCCTAAGTCGGAAGCCCGCAGCCGTTGTCCGTTGTCGCTTCGGACGAACGTGCACATATCGGTGTAGGTGCGAAGGAAGTCCTCGTCGACGAGGTTCTTCTCCATGACGACTTGGCACATGGAAAGCGCCAGGGCGCCGTCGGTCCCAGGATTAATCGGGATCCAAACGTCGGCGCCCTTGGCGGTCTGGCTGCAGCGCGGATCGATGCACACGATCTTGCAGTTATTGCGCTGCTTGGCGTGCTTGGTGAGGAATTTTGCATCGGGGATGCGTGTTTGGAAGACGTTGCTGGACCAGAGGATGGCGTACTTGGCGTGTGCCCAGCTCTTCGTCTCGCATTCGACGCAATCGATCCCGACGGTCTGGGTGAAGCCCATCGAGATGTCTCCATTAAAGTCGTAGGCGGTGGCGAACGACATTCCGAGGAGCCCTGCCATTCGGACTTGGGCGCCTTTCTGCACATATCCCGTTCCGACGACCTGGTTAAAAAGGAGCATGCTTTCAGGGCCGTGGTCATCGCGAATTCGCCGCATGTGGCCGGCAATGTAGTCGAGTGCCTCATCCCAAGTCGCTTTTCGCCATTGGCCCCCGCCCCGTTCTCCAGTGCGGATGAGCGGCGTTTTGACGCGATCAG
>JAYROD010000017.1:0-4359 GCA_041911835.1 Fimbriimonadaceae bacterium
ACGACGGTTTCGGGGCCGTCGAAATCGCCCCCGGCTGGCCGGTCGATCAATTCGGGGATATCGAAGACGAAGACGATCAGCCCAACGCGGTGGCCATTTACTCTGATAGTTCCGTGTATGTCACGGGCGGCGTCCACAGCAGTAACGCAACCGAAAACTTTACGACCATCCGTTACTATTCCGCAGGCGGAGGAGCGGATCCATTTTATTACTGGATCAAGACGCTTGCTCCGCTTTCCGGCAAGCCTGGAGAAGGCACAGCCATCGCGCTCGACAAGGACGGAAACGCTTACGCAACTGGATATCTGCACGACTCTGCAGGCAACGACTATGCAACGCTCAAAATCCTCAAGGACCCGGATGGATTCGATCCCGTCACCCCTTGGACGAATGAGTATTCAGCTTACGACGGAGGCATTGGGAGAGACGAGGCGTATTCGATTAGTTTGAGCTACGAAGTGGTCGATGATGAACTCGTTCCGTATGTCTATGTGACCGGATTGTCCCAGGCATATCTTGCTTCCTTGGACATAGCCACGCTCCGATTGCTGGGTTCCGACGGAAGCAAGGTTTGGTCGGGTGATGGCGCCAAACGGTACACGGGCTCGGGTTATGACGATGCCGGCATGCAGGTCGTCGCCTCGGGAAACGGTAACGCCTACGTCATTGGGCTGACGGGCAACGGCACGAACGATGACTATGTGCTGCTCGGCTATGACAAAACCGGCTCCAATCTCTTCTCACCCGTGACATACAACAACGGCGGCATCGACCGGGGTTACGCTTTGGCCATCGGCTCAGCGGGGTCGATCTTCTACACCGGCACTTCGGCCGACAGCGGACAGCTCGATTTCTACACGAACGTCAAGGGCAGCTTTGGCACGATTGATACGAAGGTCCCTTCGTCGCTCAGCTACACGGGTGGAGCGCAGCCTAGCGGCAGCGTTTCCGACGTACAAAGCAGCAACGACGCGTATTATTCTCTCCATGGACTGGTCTCTGGTAACAACTACCTGGACATGGTGTTCATCTTCGAAACGACGATCAACAGTCAATCACCCCAAGAAATTACGGTCACGGTCGAATCTCACGTCGATAAAGACGACCACGGGCAGAAGGTAGAAGCGTACGATTACCTGAACTCATCTTGGGTGCTCGTCGCCGACCAACCGGCGACGAACGGAACGGACAGCAGCATTGTCGTGACGCTTCCCGGCGATCCTGCGCGCTACATAGGAGACAGCGATGCCGCAAAGATTCGGGTGACCACCTATGTCTATCCCGGATATTCGCACGGGTCGCACTATGTCTTCTTCGACTATGTGAAGTGGGACGTTCTGCACTAGTCATGTGAAGGAGCTTCCCAGATTCGTGGAGGGGGCCGCAGAACGCGCTCTCTGCGAACCTGGGAGGCACTGTGATTGGACCTGCAGATCGAATTAGGGTATCCTATGCCCCAGGCAGGTTCCGTCTGCCGTTGCACGGAGACTCTTAAGGGAGTTTGCGTAGAGCGGCACCCGAACTCGCCTAGCCCGAATCGTTCGGGCACCACGTGGAGGCTATTGACTCAACACCATGCCGCTAGACAAGCAGCTTAAAGCAAAAGTTATCGAAGACAACGCGACCACACAGGGCGACACCGGCTCAGCCGAAGTCCAGATCGCGGTCATGCAAGCCCGTATCTCACAGATTACGGAGCACCTGCAGAAGAACAAGAAAGATAACCATTCGCTCAGGGGTCTCACGATCCTGGTCGGCAAGCGCCGACGCCTCGAGGGCTACCTCAAGCGCAAGGACATCGTGAAGTACCGAGCCCTGATGCAGAAGCTCGGCATCCGAGAAGTCAAGCCTCGCTAAGGAGGCATCCATTGATACAATCGCATACGTTCGAGGTTGGGGGCAAGACTCTCAGCGTCGAAACAGGGCGCGTCGCCAAACAAGCAGGCGGCGCCGTCCTCCTCGGCATGGGTGAGACCGTCGTTCTCGGCGTCGCCACCATGTCGGCTGGGCCGCGGCCTGGCATCGATTTTCTTCCCTTGACTTGCGACTATGAAGAGCGCAAATACTCCGTCGGCAAAATCCCAGGCGGCTTTTTGAAGCGCGGAGGCAGGCCGTCCGATAAGGCGATCCTCACCAGCCGTCTCATGGACCGGCCCATTCGGCCGCTATTCCCGAAGGGCATGCGCAACGACATTCAGGTCGTCGCGATGCCGTTCGCGGTCGACCAGGAGAATCCGCCCGACGTGCTCGCCATCTGTGCCGCCGGCGCGGCGCTGACGATCTCCAACATTCCGTTCAACGGACCGATTGCGGGTGTTCGAGTGGGACGCATCGACGGCAAATTCATCCTTTTCCCCTCGATCAAAGAACTCGAGGAATCCGATCTCGACCTCGTGGTCGCCGGCCATAAGGGCGCGATCAGCATGGTCGAAGCCGGGGCGAATGAAGTTTCAGAGAAGGATATGCAGGCCGCGCTCAAATTCGGCCATGACGCCATCAAGGTGATTTGCACCGAATTCGAAAAGTTCGCGAAAACCGCCGGCAAGAAGAAAGACGTGCCCACCCTGCAGGTCTTGGACGAGAAGCTTGTCGCCGAAGTGAAGAAGGCGGAAGCCAAAAAGATCGAGGCGAGCATTCTCGACCCCGACAAAGCCACCCGTGAAAACGCCATGGGTGAGCTCATCAAAGAGTTAGTTGAGAAATACAGTGAGAAATACGCAGACCAGCCAGAAATCCTGGCGCAACTCCCGGAGGCGATGGATTACGTCATTAAGAAGACGGTCCGTTCGCTCATTATCGACAAAGACAAGCGCTCCGACGGACGCGGACTCAAGCAAATCCGACCGCTAGAAGCGGTCGCCGGGCTCCTTCCCAAAGTGCACGGCAGCGGGCTCTTTACTCGGGGCCAGACCCAGGTTATGACTGTCGCGACGCTCGGCATGCCGGGTGACGCCCAGACCATGGACGGCATCGAAGACGTCGAAAACAAGCGCTACATGCACTTCTACAACTTCCCGCCCTATAGCGTGGGTGAAGTGCGGCCGATGCGTGGCCCCGGACGCCGAGAGATCGGCCACGGCGCACTCGCCGAGCGAGCCCTGATCCCCGTGCTTCCGTTCGACGATCCCGAATTCCCCTACACCCTGCTCCTCATCAGCGAGGTGCTCGAAAGCAACGGCTCGACGTCCATGGCGTCGGTCTGCGGTTCGACGCTCGCGCTCATGGATGCGGGCGTTCCCATCAAAGCGCCGGTCGCCGGCATCGCGATGGGGCTTATGTCGGAAGGGAAGACCTTTAAGATCCTGACGGACATCCAGGGCGTCGAAGACTTCTCCGGCGACATGGACTTCAAGGTGGCGGGAACCCGAAAGGGTATCACCGCGCTCCAACTCGACACCAAGCTGGAAGGCATCCCAGACAAGGTGCTTTCGGACGCATTGGCCCAAGCCAAGGACGCCCGAATGGAGATCCTCGACGTCATCGAGGCCGAACTCCCTGCGCCGCGCGAAGACTATGCGCTGAGCGCGCCAAGGGTCACGACGATTACGATCAATCCGGAAAAGATTGGCGCGGTCATCGGCCCGGGTGGCTCGGTCATCCGCAAGATCACTTCCGAATCGGGCGCGCAGGTCGACATTCAGCAGGACGGCCGAGTGCTGATCGCTGCGACGGACGGCGAAGCCGCCAACATCGCGATCGAAATGATCCGCGCTCTGACGGCAACAGCCGAAGTCGGAGCGGAGTTCTCGGGTCCGGTTACCCGGCTCATGGGACGAGGCGCGATGGTCGAGTATCTGCCAGGCAAGGAAGGCCTCGTGCCGACTGAGCACCTGACGCTCAAGCCGATTCGACGTCCCGACGATGTGGTCAACGCCGGCGACATCCTGCATGTCAAGGTCCACGAGATCGACAACATGGGGCGCGTCAACCTCACCGCCCTCGGCATCAAGCAGGATATTCCTGCGCTCGAAGGCAATGAGGACGCCGATCCCTCGAAAGTTCAATCGAGCGGCGGAGGAGACCGTGGCGGACGCGGAGGCGGACGCGGAGGATTCGGCGGTAGAGACCGCGGCGGCGACCGTGACCGTGGTGGAGACCGAGGCGGAAGAGACCGTGGTGGAGATCGAGGCGGCTACGGCCGTGGACGCGACGGTGGTGGAGACCGGGACCGTGGTCCTCGCAACGATCGCGGTCCGCGAGAAGATCGTGGTCCCCGCGAAGAAGTGCCACCGCCCCGCGAAGAGCGAGCGGTCGTTTCGGAACGCAACGGGGAGCCGAAAGCCCCCAAGGTGCCGGACGAATTCCCGAAGAAGGGAAAAGGCGGCGATGACGAAAACGTCAACGCCCGATTCCGACCTC
>JAYROD010000018.1:0-2735 GCA_041911835.1 Fimbriimonadaceae bacterium
ACAGGTCCTCATGGGGGGCCGTGGCAAAGCCGGCGGCGTCAAGCTGTTCCAGAATTCCGATGAAGCCGCGAAATTCGCCCAAGAGCTGATCGGAAAGAAGTTGATCAGCATCCAAAACCCTCAAGGAATGGTTGTCGAGAAGGTGCTCGTCGGAGAACTCGTCGACATCGCCGAGGAGTACTACCTCAGCGTCCTGCTCGATCGGGCGGCCGCGAAACTGCTCGTGATGATCTCTTCAAAAGGCGGCATGGACATCGAAGAGGTCGCCGCGACCGAGCCCGAGGCGATTGTCCGGCTGCACGTCGATCCTGCCTGGGGACTTTGCGATTTCGAGCTCCGAGAAGCGCTCACAGAAGCGAACATCCCAGCCAAGGCCCGCAATCAAATGGCGTCAATGATCAAGAAACTGGTCAAAGCCTATATTGAATCCGATGCCGATCTCATCGAGATCAACCCCGTGGCCTGGACGCCGGATGGCAAACTCATCGCCGCCGACGCCAAGGTTTCCATCGACGAAAACGCACTCTATCGCCATCCGGAATACCAGGCAACCGCCGACGACAGCGCCGAGGACCCGATAGAAGCCGAAGCGGCCCGAAGGGGCATCGCTTATGTCCGACTCGGCGGGGACATTGGCGTTATCTGCAATGGCGCGGGCCTGGTGATGTGCTCCATGGACGAAGTCACCGCTGCAGGCGGCCATCCGGCCGACTTCCTCGATGTAGGAGGCGGCGCCCAGGCGGACCGCGTCAAGAGCTGCGTCGAACTCGTGCTCATGGACCCAGGCATCAAGGGCCTTCTCATCAACATCTTCGGTGGCATCACGCGCTGCGACGAAGTGGCGAAGGGCCTGCTTCAGGCGTTCGAGCAACTTGGGGTGAAGATCCCGGCGGTTGCCCGAATCGAAGGGACTGCGGCAGAAGAGGGGAGGAAGATTCTCGAGGGCTCCCAACTGGTCCCAGCGAAAACCATGCAGGAAGCGGCCCGAAAGGTCGTCGAATTGGCTTACGCGGGCTAGACCACGCGTCAGATTCAGGAAATTGACCCATTTTTGGCAATTTCCTTCTTTTTGGCACGGATTCTGTCTCTATAATGGGGATAACAACCCAAGGAGTTAACTCGTGTCCTGGCAAGAAAGAAGCGAATTAGGTACGTCCTTGATTGCCGAGATTTGCGAGGCGATGAAGGTACCCGACCAATGGCGGGTCGATCATCCACGCGGTTTCACCTGGTGGGCGGATGATTTCGCCCAGCACGTATGGTGCGATCCGGGGCTATACCACAATGCTCAAGCGGTTTATCGCGTCCATGCGGAGACCGATCTCCTGCGCGGTCGGGGCCAAGCCGAAAAATTCGAATTTGAACTCGAAAAGGCGATGGATGCCTCGACTTTCAGCGCGGTCATCTATGACCAGGCGCAAGACACCTACAAGCTCCACTGCAGCGTTTATGCCCACAGCGAGAATATTCACTGGCTTCGCCGATCCCTGTTCGCCGCTGTAGCCATCCAGGTCGCCGAAGCCCATATCATTGGGCATGAACTGGCGAGGAAGCTCCACGCCGTGCCCGCGTCGAGCGCTCACCCGCAGAACGGCATCCGAGGCGACAAAGATCCGATGCTGAGCGTAATTGACATGTATTTCAAGCCGAACGGAGCGCAGCCGTCGAAGTGGGAAGGCGCTCCCGAGTGGGAAGAAATGGAAGAGATCATGGAGCGGCAGGCGCTCAGCTACGATTCCGACCACAAGACCCACATTAGGGCGGCATTCGAATGGAAAGGCGGCTTTGGCGCGGATCGCACCCAGCTCGAAGTCACGACGACCGAGCCTCATCCAACCCTTGGCAATGGCCTCCACCTGACCCTGACTTTGCCCATCGAGATGACCCCCGAGCACCTCGCGCACCTCGCGCTCGAACTGAACCAACTCGAGCGAAACGAGTGGAAACGCTCGCACATGCTTGGATCGTGGTGTGTTCACCAAGAATCGCTGGCGTTCCGCAGCTTCGTGCCGAACACCGTCTATAACAAGGACTTGCTCGAACAGTTCACGCTCAACATGGGCCTTCGCGCCGATTGGGTCAGCGATTACTTCGAGCAGCGGCCACACCGTATGGCCGCCGTCCAGGTGCAGTCACCCGAGTCGCATTTGGCGCCCTCGCCGCCGGTCAGTGGATTCTAAGGGCATTCATCGGGAACTCCGAGATTACGCGCTCTCCTTCGAGGGGGCGACCGAGGACTTTCCATGGGAGGATATCGCATGGAAGGTCGGAGGCAAGGCTTTCGTGTTTACAGGCAAGGACAGCGCCAGCATCACGGTCAAGAGCAGCCTCGAACGCCAGCAGATGCTCATCCTTCACCCAAATATCGAAAAGGCCGCGTACGTCGGCCGGTTTGGCTGGGTACGAATGCAAGTCGATGAGGAGAACCTCGAACTCGCCAAAGAGCTGATTGAAGAGAGCTTTCGGCAGGTTGCGAAGGGTAAGAAGCGTAGATAGGCGTAATCTGACCAGCAGTGTCGACCTCCACCACATTTTCAGAGCGATATCTTTGGAGGTCCGTCCTCGAACTCTACAATCAAGAGAAGCTGAAGGGCGCGCATGACCTCGCGGAAGAGATCGGTCTCGGCGATCTGGGCGGCTTCCTGCAGTGGTTTCGCATCCTGGAAGCGGAATACTTGACCTCGGAGTCCTCCGTCATTCGCGAGCCCTCACCTGGTCTCAGCATCGAATTCCCG
>JAYROD010000019.1:0-7950 GCA_041911835.1 Fimbriimonadaceae bacterium
CGACGGGAGGCGGCGATCGCCTTCGCCCGGACCAGGGCTTGCAGCCGCTGCTCGTCAAAGAAGAGCTTGACCAAGTCGTCGAGCGTGTAAGCGCGCCCTGGGTCGACGCCCTCGCGTGCGACCGCGGTGTAGATGCCTGCCATGAGGTCCCAGGCGTCCTGGCTGCCTGCGACAAACGCCGCTCCGGCTGCCTGGGCTTCGGTGATGATGGCGGACGTCAGGTGAGCGAGCATGGCCGGTCCCAATCCCACCATCCAGGGCGCCGCATGCGCCAGCATCGTAAGGTAGTCCGATTCACCTGCCGCCCGTGCCGTATCTCTCAGCGAGATGTAGATGAATAAGCCCGTTACGAGCTTTCCGATGGGCACCTTGTCCCATGCTTGAGTGATCAGCTTCGAAATTCCGCTCTTCGCCGACATCGAATCGAGCAGCAGGCGCGCGATGAGCCGCTGCGAAGTCGTGCCGCTCTGATATTTGGAGAGCAATTCCGCCTCGAACTGCGCCCGCTTCAGCAGCGAGTTGAGGGTGCCTTTGAGAGAGCTGAGCTTCGACGGATTCTTGGCGAGCGTACGCCCGATCTCATGAAGCTGGGTTCGAAAATCGGGATCGGCGCCGATTCGTGCGAGGTCTTTCGCCTTAGCGAGGTCGCGCTCGAGCCGAGCGATCTGCTTCGCCACTTTGTCGCCGCGGCCCGCGGCAGCCTCGGACGCCGCATGCTCAGCCCATTGCACGGAAGTGTTCGCCATCCCTTCGACGGTGTAGCGGGCAGAACCTTCGGAGAGGTGCGTCAAGTCCGTCAGGCCACTATAGACCTTGCCGTTCCCGGTGGTGTAGAACAATCGACCCGCCGATTGCTCATAGGATTGCGTCCAGGCAGACGAACCTGCGCCATACAGCCCCTCGACATATTTCGCCGGAGCATTCTTGGCGCTGCCGACATAGCCAAGGTTCGGCACCGCGCCGAGTTCTTGAAATCTCCCGGAGGCTTCAGCAGCCGTCTCGATGCCCTGCATGAGCTGGCTGGGAGGATAGAGGTTGATCGTCTTGAGCACTTTGGGGGCATCGGCCCCGAACTCTTTCTGAACGAGCGCGCGGAGCTCCTTTTGGGCGTTCCGCCAGGCAGTCATCGCTTGTTGTTCGGTGGTGCCTTCGGGGAGAACCAGGCGCATATCGTGATCGCTTAACCCCTTCTGTAGGACGTCACCGTAGTTTTTTCCCGAAATCCAGGACCCGACACCGATCACGCTTTCGCCGGACCCCGCGACGAACTGTTTGGTGACCTGAATGACCCGGAAGTTCGTAGCGGGATTTTGCGATGAACAGGGTGATAGGCCAAAGCTGAGCAAGAGACCTAGTGCAGCCAGCATGGGTATTCCTCCTAGCTGCAGTCTACGTTCGTAAGCTCTATTGATCCTGTCGGAGAATCATCGGACAAAGAATCCGATGTCTCGCCCACAGATGACAGTGGGACACAAGCCTCCAGGCGATTTCCTGGCTCAGAGTAGCTTCCGATTCTCTCGGATCACTTTTCTTCGATCGGCCCCAGTCCCCATCTTCGCTGGATGAATGCGAGGTACATCGCATGGCGGTCGCGGGTGTTGATATCCCCGCCAAGTCCATGGCTGCCTGTTGGATCCACGACGAGTTCGACAAGAGTTCCTTTACCGGCTTGCAGCAGCGCTTGGTACACCTTGACTGTATCTTGGAACAGCACGTTCGTGTCTTCCATTCCATGGAGCAGCATGAGGGGAGAGCGCAGATTCTTAGCGAGTTTTGTGAGCGAGTACTTGTCGAGGTTGTCGGGGCTGCCGACCTTCGACTGTCCGATAACGCCGCCTGAATACCAAGTATTGTAGTTCTGCCATTCCGTGGGTCCTGCGCCGGCGATTCCGAGTGTGAATGTCTCTGGAGCCGTGTACATGCACATCTGCGTTTGAAAACCACCAAATGACCAGCCGTTGACGGCCACCTTCTGAGGATCGACGCCGTAATTAGCGACCAGGAACTTCACGCCGTCGGACAAATCCTCCACCTGTGCGACTCCGGGATGCTCCCAATTCGCCTTTCCAAATTCAGCGCCATACCCCGATTGGCCTCTGGGGTCGATGGTGACCGTTACGAATCCATAGACATAGGTCAGGTACATGTTGAACATCGTCGCCGTTGAGTTGAACGTACCGTCTTCCACAGATTTGCCTGTTCCAAGCGGGCCGCCATACACGTAAACCATGAGGGGACGCTTATCGGTTTTCTTGAAGTCGGGCGGGAGGAACATATAACCGTGAATCGTTTGTCCCACGCGATTCTTGTAAGTGAATAATTGAGGCTTGATCTTGAGAATGGCGTCGAATCCCGGACGATGCGACTGCGTGAGGACCTTCTCGTCTCCGTGCCCGGATAGCGGTATGAGATAGTTTTCTGCCGGGCTGCTCCAACTGACGAACGAACCGCAAGCTAGATCCTGCTTGTGATCCAAGGTCATGTTGCCATAGTTGCCGGTTTGGCTGGTTACGCGGTTATAGGTCCCAGACTTCATATCGACCCAGTAAAGGTTGAACCTTGCAGGGTCTTCTTTCCCTGAGCGAACCCAAAGCTTAGATCCGTCTTTGCTCATTTCCAACGGATAAGTCTCAAATTCGCCGCGCGTGATTTGACTGGCGGTCTTCGTCATGGGATCGATCTCCCAGGCATGTCGAAATCCGCTTGTTTCGAAGAGCCCAACGATCTTATTCCCATCGGGCGTAAAGAACGGATCGCACATTCCCGGTGAGTTTTGTTCACCGTCATGCTTGGTCGTGAACACGACGTCGGACTTCTTGGTCGTCGCGTCCGCGACGACCACATCCAGATCGCGTTTGGTGCGCTTCCAGGAAGCGAATACGAACTTCTTTGAATCGGGGGACCAGGGATGCTCGTTTACGGCAGCCTCCATCCACTCCTCTCCACCTGGCCAGTGCCAAACCTCCCAAGCTTTTCCATCGTTGGTTGGGCTATCCGTCAGGTCGCAAAGATAAAGATATTGCTCTTCGTTGAATTTGTCGTCTGCGACGCCTCTTGAAGTCTTCTGCGCCGTCGCAAATCGACTGCGGTAGCTAATGTAATCGACCTGTCGATCCGGCGAGAGCTGGCGGCCTGTACGGATCATCAGCTTCGTTTCATCAGGCGAGATGCTATAGCCCTGCAAGGGCAAGTTGTTGGGGAGTTCCGGGTTGAGCTGTACGACCATCGGACTGTCAAAGCTCATCTTATAGACGCCGTCTCCACGGCGGAAGAAGAACCCATGGTCATCCTTGGTATAGCGCACCTGCGATTCGGCGTCGCGGGTCTTCGTGAGCCGTACCGGCTTTGCATCGCCGATCGTCCAGCGGAACACGTCGCCCTTAAAGGTGAAGAGGATTTCATCTTTAGCGTGCGCCCATTCTGCCTCTCCGATCCCAGAATAGGTTGCGAGCGGCTCTTTGCGAGTTTGGTCCTCTTTCTTCTTTTTTTGAACCCAGTCCCGATATTCGGAATCGGTCATCTTATCGACTTTTTCTTGTTCGTACTTATCGGCCTTGTAGCGCGCAATGGCCTTGGGCATATCTCGGTCATATTCGGCCATCGACTCCATGCTGGTTAGTCGCCGAGACTTGCCGCTTTTGACGTCGTAAAGCCAAAGATCGTAGCCGGGATCATCGTATGCGTTCCACAGATAGATTAAGTAGCGGTCGTCCGCTGACCATTCCATTCCTCGGGCGGCCTTGCCGAAATAGGATCGTCGAGGGAACACGTCGTCGAACTTGAGGTCGGTGACTACGGGATTCGGGCCGCCCAAGGCGAGCCAGGTGGAGAGTACGAAAGATAGCATAGGACTGGACGTGAGTATATCGAAGTTGCGTCCCAGAAACACAAGACGCTTTGAGCCGCCCTAAACCGCTTCCCCAAGATAGGCTTCGATGACTTTCGGATTGCTACGGATTTCCTCGGGCCCGCCTTTCGCGATCTCCTCACCGTGATCGAGCACCAGAATTCGCTCGCAAAGGTTCATAACGAACCGCATATCGTGTTCGATGAGGAGCACGGTTTTGCCGAATTCGTCGCGAAGATGGCGTACCGTTTCAAGCAAGTCTTCCGATTCTTGCGGGTTCATGCCTGCTGCCGGTTCGTCCAGCAGCAGAAGCTCTGGCCTCGTCGCCATGGCTCGAGCGATCTCGAGCCTTCGCTGCTTGCCGTAGGGAAGATCGGCGCTTCTCGTGTGGGCGACGTCGTCGAGGTCGAGCACCTTAAGCAGTTCGTACGCTTCGTCGCGGATCCTAGCGGTGTCTTTGATAGCGGGAGGGAGATAGGTCAACGCCGACATGAGTGAGGAACTGTGCCGCAGATAGCCACCCACCATGACGTTCTCGAGCACCGAAAGGGCAGGGAACAGTCGAATGTTCTGGAACGTTCGAGCGATACCTAGAGCCGCGATGCGATTGGGGGGCAAGCCGCCGATCTCGGTTCCCTTGAAGAAGATGTGCCCCGAGGTCGGCTCATAGACGCCCGTGATGAGGTTGAAGCACGTCGTCTTGCCTGCGCCATTTGGGCCGATGAGTCCGAAGAGGTCTCCCTTGTTAATTTGAAAGGTGACGTCGTTGACTGCGACGAGCCCTCCAAATCGGATAGTTGCCTTCTGGACATCGAGCACCAGTTCGCTCATGCTTCCACCGCCTGGCGCTTCTTTCGAGAAAAGAGACTCTTAACCCAAGTCCAACTGAATTCGTAATGGGCTAGGATGCCTTGAGGCCGGATAAGCATGAGGATGATCAGCGTGGCGGCGAAGATCACCATGCGCAGCTTGTCCCCCTCAAAACTTGAGGACGTAAGAGGCGCGATGAGTCCAAAGACAGGCGTGAGAGCGACCTTGACGATGATCGCAGCGACCGTTAAACCAGCATAAAGAAGCGTCTTACGCCCGATTGTTCCGAAGTAGTGGTTGGTGAGCCATTTGACGGTTGCCACCCATGCCAATACGGCCACGACGGCGGCGACGAGTGAATTGCCTGCAACCGGTGGCTGGCCACGAAGGTATTCGGGAAGATAGAACAGCGACACGGCCGCGAGCGCGGACCCCGTGATGGAGCCGGTTCCACCAAGCACGACCATCGTAACGAGGATAAAGGAGACATCCATCGAGAAGGTGGTCGGCAGAATGCTCGTCTCATAGTGAGCCAAGAGCGCGCCGGCGGCTCCGGCGAACATGGACCCGATTACAAAGGCCGTGACTTTGACCTTTGTGACGTTGACGCCCATCGCCACGCTGGCGACCTCGTCTTCTCGAACGGCCAAAAACGAGAGGCCCTGAGCGGTCTTCAGAAGGTTCCTGCAAATGGCGATCGACACAATGGCCAATAGCCAGATCACCCAAATGAACTGGATCTTAGGGATATGGTCGAGCGCGTACGATCCTCCCAACTCTTTGGTGTTCTGGATGACGATCCGGATAATCTCGCCGAAGCCAAGCGTCACGATCGCGAGATAATCTCCCCGAAGTCGCAGGGATGGCAGACCGACGATGAAGCCCGCGATCGCCGCGAACAGAGCTCCCACCACCATCATCAGCAGCAACCATGGAAGCGGCGGAAGCCCTGCCTTGCCGATAAATTGGATGGAAATGAATCCGGCTGAATAGGCCCCGATCTGGTAGAACGCCGCGTGGCCAATCGAGAACTGACCAGTGATACCATTGATCAAGTTCAGGCTTACCGCCAAGGTTACATAGAGTCCAGCGAGGGCAACCAGTCTCTGCTCGTTGAATTTGAGGGACTCCGAAGCGACTTGGATGAGGAAGACGGCGCCAATTGCCAAGATGATCGACAGAATGCGAATCGGCCAGGACATCAGACTTTCTCCACCTTGGATGAACCCAAGAGGCCGCTGGGCCTAAACATCAACACGCCGATCAAGATGACGAACGCGACCGCGTCCTTGTATTCGCTGTGGCCGGTCCAAATCACGAACGTTTCGGCAAGCCCCATGACGAAGCCGCCCAGCACGGCGCCTGGAATATTGCCAATGCCGCCGAGCACTGCCGCGACGAACGCCTTCACGCCCGGTTGGACGCCATAGAACGTCGTGAGAGGCGTGCCTAAGAAAGTGGCGTTCATCATAGCGCCGGCGCCGGCGAGAGCAGAGCCGATCAAAAACGTGATGGAAATGATTCGATTGACGTTGACTCCCATGAGCGCCGCCGAATCGAAGTCGTGAGAGACCGCCCGCATGCCTCGGCCAGTCGCCGTCTTCATGACGAGCTGGCGCAGACAGAGCATCAGGAAGATGGTTGTAACGAGCATTATCAGCTGCCCAATCGGGATCCGAACGAGCACAGCTGTGTCGCTGACCTTGTCCTCGACATTGTGCAGGGCGCGCTCAGCCTCCTGCATCGTGCTTCGCAGTTGTTTGCCCGTGTCAGTCAGGTTGAACTCGTCCTTTTCCGACTTAAGTTGCTCTTTGAACTTGGCGTTCGCCTCGTCGAACTTCTTCTGGGCTTCCTGAACTTGAACTTGAAGCTCCTTCGTTGGGGGCACCAGCGTTAGTGTGAGGGCGCCACGGAAAGGATTTACCTGCTCGCTGATGCTCGGCGGCGGGCTGTTCGGAAGGAAGAGCGCACCACCGTATTGCAGCAGAAGAGAAACACCGATCGCAGTGATAAGCGCGGCGATCCGAGGTTGGTTGCGCATTGGGCGGTACGCAAAGAACTCGATGAGCATGCCAATAGTGCCACAGACGGCCATGCTCGCGAACAGCATGATAAACAGATTGACGGCGCTGGAGACATGGTCGTGGCCTTGGAGCGCCTGAGGTGAGAATCCGAGCGCCCAGGAGACGAACAGCGCGACATATGCGCCGAGCATGAAGACTTCTCCATGCGCAAAGTTGATCAGGCGCAGGACTCCATAAACCATCGTGTAGCCCAACGCGATCAATGCGTAGATCGCGCCAAGCCCGATGCCATAAACCAATTGTTGTGGCAGGGTTGAGAAATTCAGCCCTGCCACAAGATGCGACGCCAAGTTCATGCGTTACTTAACTGCGTCCGCCTCGTATGCCTTACGAGCTACTTGGCCGTTGGCCGTGACTTCCACAACGAGCGCCCGCTTCGGAGGATTGCCATTCATCCCCTTGAGGGTGATGCTTCCCGAGACGCCCTTGAAGTCGACGGTGTCCTCGATGGCCGCCGTCAGAGCCTGAGAGTCGAGCGATTTGGCTCTCTTGAGCGCGTCGCAGACCAACAATGTCGCGTCGTATCCCAGAGCGCCCATCGTCGTGGCGGGCTCGCCACCATATTTCGCCTTCCACTTCTTCAGGAATTCCTGCACCTCTGGGCGGTCTTCCTTGTTGTTGTAATGGTTGCAGAAGAAGCCGCCGACGATCGCTGCGCCGCCGCTGGTGTTCAGCTCAGCGCTGTCCCAACCGTCTCCACCCAGGAGCTTGACGTCGAGTCCGGCCTCTTTGGCCTGGCGGGCGATCGGTCCGACCTCCGTAAAGTAGCCGCTCAAGAACAGACCCTCAGGGTTCTTCGCCTTGAGGTTGGTGAGCTGCGCGCCGAACTGAGTCTGTTTGGACTCATAGAACTGTTCGTCGACGATCTTGCCGCCGAGCTTCTCGAAATAAGCGCGGAAGCTGTCGCTCAGCCCAGTCGAGTAGGGCTGCGCCTTGTCCGTCATCATCGCAACCTTGCGAAGCCCGAGCTCCTCGTACGCAAACTTAGCCATCACGGGGCCTTGCAGGGCGTCTGTGTAGCAGACTCGGAAGATGTTGCTGCCACCATCGGTGAGCGTCGTCTTGGTCGCGCCGACCGCGACGATCGGAATGCCTTTGTCGAAGCAGCTGTTGGCCATTTGCAGCGTGATGCCACTAGCCACTTCCCCGATGATGCCAATCGCGCCATCAGAGATAAGCTTTTCAGCGGCGCTCTTGCCTTGCTCGGGC
>JAYROD010000020.1:0-10998 GCA_041911835.1 Fimbriimonadaceae bacterium
CTAGGAGTCAAACATGCCAAAAACAGTTGAAAGCGTCGTAAAGTCGTTGAAGTTGCGGGCCGAACCGAAGGCCAAAGCTTTAACCGTCAGAGTTGGAACGAAAAAGCACGTTCTTCCTTTCGAAGTCCGAATGCTCGCCTCTGCCGATTATCTATTCGTCCACGTGCCGCCAAGTGCGACACTGATGAAAGTCTCAGGCGGAACGGCAGCTCCGGTTGCCAATTTGGCTGACGCCCAAGCGGCTGTAGCATCTTTTAGGAAATCCTCGAGGAAGCGGACTCGAAAGCCTTCCAAGGTCGATATGCCACAGGCGCTCGAAACGGCGTTGAAGACAATTCCATCTGGGTTCAAACTTACGTATGGGCCCGACGGAAAGCCGAAACTCGTCAAGACGCGTAAGCGAACCTCTAAGTCGGCTTTAAAGCCTGCAATGAAGGCAGCCGCTAAGCCTGCAGCGAAGAAAGAAGCGAAACCCGCTGCAAAGCGAACAGCTAAGCGTAAAGCGAAACCGATGGCAAAAGCCGCGCCGAAGCGAGCAGCGAAACCGGCTGCCAAGCCGGCAGTGAAAGCTGCTGCGAAGCCTGCCGCTAAGCCCGCCCGAAAGGTCCGTGCAAAGCGCGCAACGAAGACGGCTGCTCGAGCCGCCAATCCCGCAATGAAGCGAACGGCTAAGCCGGCAGTGAAAGCTGCTGCAAAGCCTGCGAAGCGTCGTACGCGCCGAACTGCGGCCAAGAAAGCCAAAGCGTAGGCACTCGGACGACCCAGCCCGCCGATCCCCAAGGATCGGCGGGCTTTTTCACGTCGCTGTCAAGCGTCGACAATTCGAAGCGGGTACGCTTCTGCCAATTGCCGGCCGGAGTAGCTCAGGGGTAGAGCAGCTGTTTTGTAAACAGCGGGTCGCGGGTTCGAATCCTGTCTCCGGCTCCAGACCCTCGCGCTGAAGACTCCTTAAACCCAGGGCGGCTATCTGAGGGCGATTCAGTTGTAGTGTGCCCTTATAGGGCAGCAAGCGCTATTCTCTTGGCGCTTGCTTGGTGGGTTTCCGAGAGGGTTAGAAGTCGTATTTCGAAATGTTCGTCTTATCGAACGTTGTGAGCGGACCGGTGTTCACGACATTATTCTTCCCAAATTGGTGGCTGCCCATTGTCTTCAGGTCGAACGACGCGCCCTCCGCAGGCTTAATTGTGCCCTTCTTCATTCCCGCGGCCAATTCGCAGGCGAGGAAACCCATGTCATGCGGGCTCCAAAGCTGAAATGAATGCACGACATTGGAATCGACATATCGCTTCATCTGGTTTGGCGTGCTCAAGCCGGTAAGAACTAGGCCAGGTCCTTGGGCCTTCGCGCCTCCCGGATATCGCTCCGAGGTCGACAGCGATTGGGCAGAAGCAGCGAGTCCGACACTTGTGGGTGAGATGACACCGCGAAGATCGGGATATTTCGTCATCAGCGCTTCAAATTCCGTGGTGCTCTTTTGGGGCTCGTCGTCTCCATAAACGATCGTTACCAGCTTCATCTTCGCGTACTTCGGATCATTCAGCGCAGCCTGCATACCTGCTATCCATGCATTCTGATTTGGGGCGTCGCGAGTGGCGCTGAGAATCGCGAAGTTCCCTTCATAACCGATTTGAGAACCCAGCAATTCAATTTGGCTGGCGCCGATCTTCGAAAAGTCTGTTGGCAACACGGCGGCGTCTCGATGGCTCTCGTTCTTCTCGAGGTCCGCATCGACGGCAATCACCAAGATGCCTGCCTTACGAGCTTCGTCCAACACGCCATTCAACGCATCTGGGCTATTTGGTGTCAGCGCAATCACGTCCACGTGCCGCTGAATCTGCTCTTTAATAATCGGTATCTGAGAAGTTGCGTCGGCCGTCGCCGGAGCCGTTGTCACGAAGTCGCAATCGATCTCTTTCGCAGCATCTTCGAAGCCCTTGACGACATCGCTAAAGTACGGATTCCCCGTATTCTTGGGGATATAGACGATCTTAAGCTTTGCTCCAGGTGACGCTTGGTTCCCGGCTTCAGGCGTCTTGGCCTCTCGATTGCATCCAGACAGGGAAATGGCAAACAACGCAGAAATGAGCACGATTCTTCGCATGGCAATCGAGCTATTCGCTACTGCGGGTTCGTGATCCTGCCTGACGGCTGGAAGAAAGTCGTTCGGCGAGAAGTGCGACGCCAACTGAAACGATTAGAAGCGCGCCGACGATCGTCAGTTGAACTTCGGCCGTGACGTTCGCGAGGCCCATACCGATTCGGACGACGGCGATTAGCAATACCGCCAAGAGCGACCCGAGAATCGAGCCGCTTCCGCCATAGATGCTCGTGCCGCCGAGCACAGTGGCCGTGATCACGTCGAGCTCCAGCCCCCTGCCGTGGTCATATCGGGCCACCCCGAGCCGGGAGGCTATCAGCACCGCTGCAATACCTGCCATAAAACCCGAAAGTCCGAATATGATGACCTTGACCTTTGACGTGGGAACACCCGCGCAACGAGACGCAGCTTCATTAGATCCGATTGCGAACACCCATCGTCCGAGAACGGTTCGATGAAGCACGAGTCCGAGGGCGACGGCGGCAACGAGGAGAATGAGGAGCGGCAGAGGGATTCCGGTTCCCGGAACGAGCAGGAGATCCGCGCCTTTGAATGAATCGGGTGTTGGAGCTGAAGCCGATCCCAGGAGCGCCTGCGCAGAGCCTCGATAGAGCGCCATGGTCGCAAGCGTCACAAGGAAAGAGGGCAGACGGCCATAGGCAATGAGAAATCCATTCACCAGTCCAAGCATGGAGCCAAGCATCGCCATGGCTGCGACGCCTGCGACAATCGGAAGACCCGCATCCAAAAGCTTGGCTCCGATGCACGCCGTCAGGGCCATGTTCGAAGCAACGGAAAGGTCGATGTTCCCAGTGATGATAACAAACGTCATCCCGAGCACCATCAATCCGCCTTCGACATAAAGTGAGCTCGCATCAAGCAAATATCGAAGGTCGAGGAAATAGGGCGATTCGATGATGCCGGCGCCGAATGCTATCATCAACAGCGCCGCAGGAAGTGCCTCTCTCCGTGATAGCAGGCCTTTCAAGCTTCACTCCCGCGCAACCGGTTCCGGTTAGACCAAAGCCCATCCAGAATGAGCGCAAACAGAATCACCGCGCCATACACAAGCATCTGCCAGTCGGCGGCGATGCCAAGCACAGCGAGTGAAACGGCGATAGTGCCTAGCAAGGCGCTGCCGAGTACCGCCCCAAGCACTGATCCGCTTCCCCCTCGGACGTCGCAACCCCCAATGACCGTAGCTGCGATCACAGTCAGTTCCATCCCTTGCCCAGCGGATGTTGGATTCACGAAGCCATACCTTGAAATATAGAGGAATCCTCCCAGGCCGGCCATGGCCCCACAGAGCATGTAGGCAACGAAGATCACTCGCTTAACGGGAACGCCCTTTGAAAGAGCGGATTCTGGGTTGCTTCCCACAGCGAACAGGAACAAACCCGGCTTCGTACGGTGCGCGTAGATACCTCCGAGCACCGCAATGAAGATCGGGATCACGATGACCCACGGAATGGGAACGCTGCCGATTCGAAATGGTCCATCGAGCGACCATCTAGTTAGCTCCAACGGAATGTAGTTGGAATCCACCTGCTCACCGCGGCTGATCAAGAACGTCGCGCCTCGGAACACGCTCAGAGTGCCGAGGGTTGCGATGATAGGGGGAATTCGGACGCCAGCGATGAGAACGCCATTCAGAGCGCCAAGTGCGGCGCCCAGGACCACGCTGAGGGCCATTGCCAATGAGAGGCTTAAGTTGGGGTGCGAACGAAAGAGCATGCCGATGCAGATTGCCACCAATCCCAGGGTCGAACCGACCGAAACGTCAATGCCTTTCGACACAATTACAAATAACTGACCGACGGACATCACGACCAGTATCGGCACCCACAGCAATATGCTCGTCAGTGAAGACGGGGAGAGCAGTCGGGGTTCCCGCAAAGCTCCAAAGAGAAGGATCGCGAGGAGCATCGCCACCGTTCGGGCGACATACATGACAGGCAGCGAGTACGGCACTCTCCTCGCGATCATCGGCTGCCTCTTTTCACCTCACAAGATTTCGCCTTCGGTAGCTACTGTGTCCTGCAAACGTCCGCGATGGATCCAACCAAGCGTCGCCCCGATGACGACACACGAGCCCCCGGACCACAGCGCGATTGGGATCGATGCCGCTTGAGCTAGCCACCCGAAGAAGAGAGTCCCAAACGGGCCAAGCCCCGAAAGGGCCCAAATGTGCATCGCGAGCACCCTCCCTCGGAGTTCTTGCGGTGAGAGAAGTTGAAAGAGCGTATTGGTCGTGTTAAATTGCACAACGCCCGACATTCCGGCGATCGCCAATAGGATGTAGGCAATCCAAAGTGTCTTGGCGAATGCCAGCAACACAAGCGAAATCCCCATCAACGTCATCGACAGCCGTACCAGGAAGGTTTTGATCGGCAAATGAGAAATAAACATCAGCGTGATGAGCGCCGCCATTGCTCCGATACCGATGAACGTCATCGCGACGCCGAGACCTTCCTTTCCCAATCCGAGTTGGACTTTGGCAATCGCGGGCATCAGCGCGAGGTAGAACAGACCGAATCCCGAAACCGTCGTCTCCATCAAAAACAAGGTTCGTAATCGCACATCGCGGAACGTATAGCGCATCCCCCCCAACAGCAGGTCGCTGATCGGTTCTTTCGCCCGCCGTACGGCGCTCAAGTCCGCCCGGATTGCGGTAACTGCAAAAATGAGCGCTGCGAAACTGATGCCGTTGACGAAATAAGACATTGAAGCGCCGAATTTGGATAGGATGACTGCCCCAATTGCGGGTCCGATGAGCCTCGCGCCGTTGAATGTCATCGCATTGATCGGCACAGCACGCGATATAAGCTGTGGGGGCACGACCGCCGAGACGAGCGACTGCCGGGTCGGCATCTCTACCGCGGCCACGATTCCAAGGACGAGCGCTACGGCAAGGATATGCCAGTACTGCACGAATCCCCAGAAAGTGGCTGCTGCCAAGAAGAGGGCGCCAGCTGCAAAGAGAGCCTGGGTAGTGATCAGCACGACCCTACGGTTGAGCGTATCCGCTAGCGTCCCCGCGAACGGGCCAAAAAGGGAAACTGGAGCCATGCCGCAAAACGAAACCAGCGCCAATTTGAACTCGCTGTGGGTGATATTGAACACCAACCAGCCCTGCGCGACCGTCTGGATCCAGCTACCACAAAAGGAGAGGAAAGCCCCAAACCAGAGAAGTCGGAAGTCCCGGATCTGGAAGGCTTCGAGGGATGGAGCTTGCCGAATACGGAGAGCGACCGTACTCAGCGAGAGCGACATACCCTAAGTATGGACGATCCATAGTTCCTTCCTCGGGGACCTTCGGTATACTCACCTAAGCATGAGTTCAGGGACGAAGGCTGCCCTCAGGACGAGACCCTTGCGCATACTTCAGGTCATTTCCAGTTCGGCAACTTCGGGAGCCGAACGGCACGCTTTCACCTTATCCCTTCTGCTTAAGCAGCTTGGCCACTCGGTCGAGGTCGTATGTCCCACCCAAGGCTGGATCGCCGAGCAGCTTCCTTCCCACGGTATTCCCACCCATCCTATCGAGATGAAGGGTCGATCCACGCTGGCGGCACACCGATGGATGCTGAAGCGAGTGAACCGGAGCCGCTACGACCTGATCCATTCCCATCTCACCCGCGCGACCTATCTCGGATTCGTTTCTGGCAAGCTTCGGGGAGTGCCTCTCGTTTCGAGCGTCCACATTGCGACGCACGACAACATCTATCGCATGGCCGCCCGCGGAAAGAACCGGCTCGTCGCGGTGAGCAACTATGTTCGAGGCGTCCTGCATGGGCGCGGAGTGCCTGAGAAGTTCATAGACGTCGTCTATAACGGCACCGATTTCCACGATTTCTCGTTTCAGTCGCCCGACGGCGTGCACGAAGAATTTCAAATCCCGAAAGAGAAGAAGCTGGTGGGTCTAGTTGGCCGAGTCTGCCGTGAAAAGGGGCATCTGGTTGCTGCAGAAGCGATGAGCGACGTCGTCAAGAGCCATCCTGCGGCGCATATGCTCTTCGTCGGGCGGTTCGGCGATGGATTTGAGCAAGAGATGCGCGACGCGGTTCGGGACTATGGCATTGATCAAAACGTGACCTTCACCGGAAATCGTGCGGACGTCTCGCGGATGTTCGACGCCATGTCATTTTCCATTTTGCCTTCTGCCATCGAGGCCTGCCCGCTGGCTGCACTTGAATCAATGGCTCGCAGTAAGGCGCTCGTCGCCTCAAGAGTCGGCGGTCTGGCGGAGTTGGTCGTGCACGAACAGACCGGCCTACTCGTCGAACAGAACTCCAAAGAACTGGCTGAAGGCATGAATTACATGCTCGAGCACGACGAGGAACGGGAACGGATGGGCTCGAATGCCCGACAGCTTATCGAAGAAAAATTTACCATCAATCAGATGGTTGAAAGGCTCGAAGCGGTGTATCACCGCACATTGGGAATCGAGCCGGTCACCATCGCTGCGGCCCTTCAATAGTCGGCGCCGCAGCCTGAACTGACACAAAGGAAAATATCGAATGATGACCCTTCATGGCGTAGACGTTTACCTCTGGTCGGAGACGACCGCCGACATTCCAAAGCAGGTGGGCAAATTCGAGCTCACCATGATCTCCGACCGCGGCACGAAGATCTATCCGCCGCCTGCACCTGAAATCGAACTTGGAGATTGGCCACGCTGCCGCTATCTCTCAGAGACCGAGGTCTCCAACGACGACGTCGACGCGCTAGTGCACGATCTCACTGCCAAGGGGTGGAACTGGACGAAGTGCCAGAAGCTTTTCAAGAAAGAAGGCGTGAACCAATTTAGCGAGGCTTACTAATGGCACACCAAGTTTGTTTGATTCGCGGTGATGGAACAGGACCGGAGCTCGTTTCAGCGGTGGAGCACATTTTCAAAGCGGCTAAGGTGGATATCGACTGGATCGAGGTCGAGGCCGGCCTGAAGTGCGTCGAGGCGGGCAAGCCGATCGTGCCCGATGCGACTATCGAAACGATTAAGCGCATTGGCGTTGGCTTGAAGGCGCCGATGACGACTCCCATCGGTAAGGGCAGCGTAAGCCCGAACGTGACTCTTAGAAAGAAGCTAGACCTTTACGCCTGCGTACGGCCGATCCGTTCCCTGCCAGGGGTCAAAACTCCATTCGACGGCCTTGATATGGTCATATTCCGTGAGAATACAGAAGATCTTTATGCGCAAATCGAATATATGTGTACCGAGACCGTCGCGCAATCTGTAAAGATGATCTCCGTCGAGGGCTCAAAGCGCATTGCTAAGGCGGCATTCGAATATGCAAAGAAGCATGGCAGAAAGAAAGTGACCGCCGTGCACAAAGCGAATATCATGAAAATCGCAGATGGGCTCTTCTTGCGGTGCTGCCAAGAGGTCGCTCAGCAATACCCTGAGATCGAGTTCTCCGACAACATCGTCGATAACCAATGCATGCAATTGGTGATGCGTTGGAAGAACTATGACATTCTCGTTCTTCCCAATCTTTACGGCGACATAATCAGCGATCTATCCGCCGGAATGATGGGAGGTCTGGGAGTGGCTCCCGGGGCCAATTTCGGAACACATTGTGCCCTTTTCGAAGCCGTCCACGGCTCGGCTCCCAAGTACACTGGAATGAATAAAGTCAACCCGACTGCACTCCTCCTCAGCGGTACCTTGATGCTCGACCATCTGGGTGAGAATGACGCTCGAAGGAATATCGAGGGCGCTCTTGAAGCAACGCTCTCAAAAGGCATAAAAACCTATGACCTCGGTGGGGATGCGACGACGAGCGGATTCGCCGAAGCAGTAGCCTCCGAATTGAAAGGCTAACCCGCAATTCGCGACGACGCAGTAAGTTAGAGCACTCGACTTACTGCGTCTTCTCTGAATCCTCGCGGCAATTTGAGATCCGCATAAGCCGCCATAGCAAATCGATCGGTCATTCCTGCCACATAATCGACCGCCCCCTGAACGCCCGCATAACCCTTCGGAGGCGGCCCTTCTTCTGCAAAGTGCAGGAACAACTCACGGACGACATTGGATGCTTTTTCGATGTCGGGGAATCGCTTTGGATATTCGGTATAAACCTTTTCGAACAGCCATTCTTTGAGATCGTTGAGACGCTTTAACATGCCGGGGGACATGATGATTCGTGGCTGATCCAGACTGTTGACAATGGCATCCTCGACCATGCTGCCAATTCGATGAGAATGGGTGCTTCCAATTGCCAAAAACTCGTCTGGAATCCTATCGACGATTCTTGATCGCAACGCATCGTCAAGGTCGTGGTTCATATACGCGATGCGATCGCTGATCCGGACGACTGCTGCCTCGAGCGTCGATGTCGGCTCTCCGTCATGCGCAGAGAGGTCCTTCCTGCCCTTGCTGTGGCCGCCGATGCCTGCCCTGCATTCTTGCGTTAAGTTCAGCTTCTCCAGAACGTCGACGACACGCAGGGACTGTTCGAAATGACGAAATCGAGCAGGAACGTCTGGGACATCAGGGTGGAAATGCCTAAATTCCCCCAAAGCATCGTCGAGCGCGGCTTCTCCCGCATGTCCAAATGGCGTATGGCCGACGTCGTGCCCCAAAGCAATCGCCTCGGTCAGATCCTCGTTCAGACGCAGTGCCCGCGAAATCGTCCGCCCGATCTGCGCAACTTCGAGGCTATGCGTGAGGCGGGTTCTGTAGTGGTCGCCGGTCGGTTCGATGAAGACTTGGGTCTTGTGTTTGAGGCGGCGAAACGACTTGGAATGCAGGATGCGGTCCCGGTCTCGTTGAAAGGCCGTTCGAACGCGGTCCGGCTGCTCTTTGATAGGCCGTCCTTCGCTTTCGGCGGATCTTGCCGCGTAGGGCGAGAGGAATTCGAGCTCTCGCTGCTCAATGGTTTCGCGAACGTTTTCAGGCACAACTTAGGGACGTTTTGGAAAGGGCGCCCGTAGCCCGGGCGTCAAATCGGGCATAATAGGCGAAGCGGAGTGGTGTCCGAGTGGTCGAAGGAGCGCGGTTGGAAACCGCGTAACCCGCAAGGGTTCGTGGGTTCGAATCCCACCCGCTCCGCCAGAAATCCGATTCATGGAGCCTCTCTTCGTCGCCACACATTCTGAGTTGGCTCAGCGGCGGGACGTGATCGCCCGCATCCTCGACTGCATCGAACAAGGCGTCGTCATTAGAATGCCTGCCGCTCAAGAGTTCAACGCCGGTCACACAGAATATTCCGGCAGCGTGAGCGACTTCCATTATCTCTTTGAGGGGGAAGAAGACCTGCTTCATCTCATCGTGACGCGTTCCGATGGAGCGGAACTCTCACCCGAAGAGGGTCAAGCAGTCGTCGCTTTCGTGCTCGAGGGGCTACCCCTCTCACTCGTACAGTTCAAGCCCGGAACCATGTCCCAGAATTTCTATTTGGGACATGATTTCCTGCTTCAATATTTGCAGCCGTAATCGCTATGGATGTCGGTTCGGCTGCCGCGGGATTTCTGGCGCGCCCAGCAGTTGGAAATTGATCCCCATCTCGGGCGGCGCTCCATGCTCCACTGGGTGAAGATATTTGCCTCGCTCGTCACCTTGCTTCTCTTCTTCGACAACCAGCGGATGAGCTTTCGCGTAGGCATCCTGACGCTCGCCCAGCACCTGCCAAGACACTTTAACGTTGGGTTTATCCGTGCGAATCAGGAAGCGATTGTCTTGGACCTCCTCACCGACAATCGCTTGCGCGAACTGTCCTATAACGGTGAGGTGATATTCGATGTTCTTGTTGAGAGCTTCGAAATAGCTTGGGAGCTGCACCCAAGCATAACCCTTGCTATCCGTCGTGACCCGGCCCTTGTAGATGTTCATCCGAACATCGCTCTCGATACACGAATGCTGCAGGTACTTGTTGAGTGGATCGAGCGGGTGGTCGATCTTGAAGTTCTTCGTCGCGGCAGTGATATTCCCGTCGACATAGACCCTTCCGGAGAAATATCCGGCATACCCCGATGCGTTCGTGTTGACGCCTAGAACTCCGGTTCCAGTGCCAGTAGACCTTCCAGCGACACCATAACCGGTGCTTGAGTTCTCGCCATAGACACCGCTCGAACCGGAGCTCGACGTGTAACCTTGGACCCCGTTCGTCCCATTGCTGCTGCCAGATAGGCCTGGCCCCGTCACGCTGCTTCCCAAGACGCCGGGGCCGGTATTGGATGTCCCGTTCACACCTGGGCCGCCCGCCGAATTCTGTCCAATCACGCCGCAATAATTGCTGAGAGCTGTGACACCCATCACGCCATGGCCGCCGACTCCGTTTCCGTATACGGCGGCAAGAGCTCCACCCAACCAACCATAGTTTTGGCTCGTCGCATTAATGCCATAGACGGCATTCGAGGTGCCGCTGACAGCGCCCTTCATCCCAAAGTCAATCCCACCGATCCAGCCCTTGTTGCCGGTTGAGAGATGCTCAGCGATCAAGCCAAAGTCAGTCAAAGCGAGCTTGGCGTAATTACCGTTCGTGTGGAAAGCGTACACTCCAGAACCAGCGCCTGTGGCTCGCCCTGCAACGCCATATCCCGAGGCAGAATTGTCGCCATAGACTCCACTCGACGCAGAACTCGCGGAAATCCCCATGACTCCATTGGAACTCGTGCTCGAACCAATCACCCCGTTGGCTGAAGTGCTCGTACCCGAAACACCAACGCCGGTCGTCGCGACGCCGAGCACACCCGGACCACCGGAGCTGTTCTGACCGGACACCGCGCTTAAGGTCGGGCTGCCTGAAATAGCCTGGACGCCATATCCCGAAGCGCCATTGGCGTAAACTCCCGCGCTCGAGGCGCCGAGGGCTCCGTAATTCATGCTCGAGGAGTGATACCCATAGACCCCGTACTGGCTACTCCCGATATAGCCTTGATTGTTGCTGCTGACATGA
>JAYROD010000021.1:0-10801 GCA_041911835.1 Fimbriimonadaceae bacterium
AAGCTTGCAAGAGCTTGGGGATGAGCCTCGACGGCGCTCGCGTCGTCGTACAGGGGTTTGGCAACGTCGGCTCGGTCGCAGCCAGGCTCGCCGAAGAGCAAGGCGCTAAAGTAATCGGCATTAGCGACGCGATAGGCGGCATCTACAATCCAAATGGCTTACCCGCTCGCGAGCTGTATCAGCGCTATAGTGGAAAGGACGGCGGTATCCGCGAATACAAGGACAGCGAGCCCATCACGAACGAGGAGCTCCTCGAACTGGATTGCGACATCCTCATACCCTCCGCAATCGCGGCGCAAATTGACAAGGGCAATGCGGCCAAGATCAAGGCGAAGCTCATCGTCGAGGGGGCCAATGGACCAACGACTCCTGAAGCCGATTTGATTCTCAGCGACAAGGGAATCTTGGTTGTCCCCGACATCCTCGCCAACGCCGGCGGCGTCGTCTGTAGCTACTTCGAGTGGGTCCAGGACTTGCAGAACTTCTTCTGGGAAGAGGACGAAGTGAACACCAAGCTTGCGCGGATCATGCGCCATTCCTATGCCGCGGTCGAGTCGACGATGCAGAAGCACAAGACCGACATGAGGACTGCCGCTCTGATCATCGGTGTCAAGCGAGTCGCTGACGCGACGATCACTCGCGGAATCTATCCGTAAACCTGCCGGTTGGTATAATTGAGTCCCCGTGTGCGCGGGTGGTGAAATTGGTATACACGCTACCTTGAGGTGGTAGTGCTCACAAGGCGTAAGGGTTCGAGTCCCTTCCCGCGCACCATCAGGTCCTCCGCGCCCAGACAGGTAAAATGAACCTGTGACCCAGCGACTTCCCGACTGGCTGACGATCCGTCTTCCTCGACCCGATACGATTAAGCAGGTCGAACAGATGATGCGGGGGAAGAATCTCCACACCGTGTGCGAGAGCGCCCGCTGTCCCAATTTGCCCGAGTGTTGGAGCAAGAAGACGGCGACGTTCATGATTCTCGGCGACACATGTACCCGGAGCTGCGGATTCTGCGCGATCAAAGTTGGCCATGGAACGGAAGTTGATCCGTTCGAGCCGTTAAACGTCGCCAAGACGACGAAAGAGCTAGGGCTGAAGCACGTCGTTGTCACCAGCGTTGCCCGAGACGACCTTAAAGATGAGGGCGCCGGACAATTCGCCAAAACGATTACTGCCCTCCACAAAGAGTTGCCCTACGCGATCGTCGAAGTGCTCACCCCAGACTTCAAGGCTAAGCCGGAGTGTGTGAAGATGGTCACCGATGCGCATCCGGAGATCTACAATCATAACATCGAGACCATCGCACGGCTCCACACGGTCGTTCGACCCCAGGCCAAGTACGAGCGAACTTTGCGAGTGCTTGAAATGGTCAAGGAATTCGATTCGACGATATATACAAAATCGGGACTCATGCTGGGCCTCGGCGAGACTCGCGACGAAGTGGTCGAAACCCTGAAGGACCTGCGACGAATTGGGGTCGATGCGGTGACGATCGGTCAGTATCTCCGGCCGACGATGAAGCACCTGCCAGTCGTCTCATTCGTCCACCCGGATGAATTCAAAGAATATGAGAAGATTGGAGAGGATTTGGGCTTCGCGTTCGTGGCCAGTGGTCCATTTATTCGCAGTTCCTATAACGCGATCGCATTCAGCGAGAAGGTGATGGCTGAACGCCTCGCTCTCGCCGAGGCGTAGGCCTAAGCCATAATCGCGGAATGCGTGGCATTTTCGCCGCCCGTACGTCCTAAAGGAAGGGCATGCGCGGCCTCATCCTGAGTCTTATCCGATTCTCTGCTGCGATTCTGACGGCCGCCGTCATCGTCATCCCTGCAGTTACGCTTGCCAGTTGGTCGGTTTGGTATCTCTTCCGCTGCGCATCGGTGTTGACCGCCCCAGATGTACCGGTGCGGTTTTCTTACGTCGGCCAGGGCGGCAATGTCGTCCTGACGGCGGACCGATACGCCGTCGATCCATTGCACCTGAGTGCATTTGCGACTGGCATCCGGGTTCGCGACGATCACGGCTACGAATATGCCGCCGTCGATCGACTCTTCGTTCGCTATGATCGCCCTCGCGTTTTTGTCGATGTCAGCGGAGGAACAGCTCGGGTAGAGCGTATTCGAGAGACCTATTTTTCGTTCCAAAACGCACTACCCAAACCCTCCGAAACCAAGGAGGAATCGCCTTATGTCGTGACCGCCGATCGCGTTAGAATCCGTTATACGGATGCGTGGCGATCGCCGATCCTGTCCCGCGAAGTGACGATTCGAGATTTCCGAATCGAAGGCGTCGGGGGTCGCTTCGAACTCTCGGCCGTCCTCTCTCCGGCAGGAGTGGGAGAGATCCCCTTGAGAATCGCGCGGCAAGACAGCGGCATCCTCAGAATCGACGCAAGATTCGATCGCACGATCACGATGCCGCTTGTGCCTCATGTCGAACGATGGGTGGACACTTCGGCTCTTAAGGAGTTTCGACCTTACGGCGCGGAATCGATCTGGCTGACCGGACCAGTTACCGTGGAGATACCCGCAAAGGGTCAACCGGTCATCGCTGCGAACCTGCACGGTTCGGCTCGAGCGCTTCAGGTCGGAAAATGGGTCCATTCGGGGAACATCGAATTCATCGCGCAGATTAGAAACCGTTCTGCGGTCACCGACTTCAACCTCAACGAGCCTGGAAGAACGGTCCAATTCGCAGGCGCCCTGTCGTTTGAAAAGCAGTTCTCGATTTCAGGCAATGTGACTGCGACGATGGGCTCCCGCCGGGATTTGTGGGGCCCGTTGGCGGCGATATTGCCTAACCAGGCTGGGTACAGCGGCGCAAAGTTCGATGGGCGCGCGTTCTATGCAGGCAATCGATACGGGGTCGTTGGGCGTCTCACGGCGAACGCGCTAAATTGGGGACCCCAGAGGTTGCTGAAGCCATCACTTTCGGTTGCCTTAGACGAACGTCAAGTGACGGCAAGCGGCATAAAAGTCGCATGGCAAGGGCAATCGTTTGCTGGGGGTGTGCAATACGTTTTTCGGTCGGGGCGCCTAGCCGGATTCGCTACGGCTCCTTCGGTTTCGCTCGAGGAGTTTGGATCGGAATTTGGCGTCAAAAACGTTAGCGGATCTGCGAAGCTCCAAGCCATTTTGAGCGGAACGCTCCGCAAGCCGCAAGTACGAGTCGCTGCGACAGGCGTTGCCCAATATGACGCATCCGATCGCGAGCCGATCTACCTTGGCAACTTTGCCGCAAGAGCTGAGCTGGATGGCAACGTCTTACACCTGACCCGAGTGACCGTGCAAGGTCCCCACGGGGCCGCATCCGGCGTCGGCAGTTATGCGCTGAGAAACCACAATTTCAATCTCTCCGTTGTTGGTGGCGGGATAGAAATCGCAGCATTCCAACCCGATCTCGCGGGATTAGGATTCGTCGAGGGCACCCTCTCCGGTACGACTAAGCAATACCAATATCAGGGCAGCATCGACGTGTACGCCGCAAAATACGCCGATCACGATTTCCCAATCATTACCGGCCGGATTACTGGGGACCAGTCGCATGCGGACGCGGACCAAATCGTCGCTCTGGTAGGAGCCTCACGAGCCGAAGGATCGATCGGGCTCGATTTCTCTACCAAGGCATTGAAGGGGGCGCTTTCCGCCGACCGGATCACCTTGTCGGACTGGCTGGGTGAGGATTTTGCAGGCGTCGCATCCGCGCACGACATTCAGGTTAGCGGCACACTGGAGGAACCGCAATTGGATGCGAAAATCGAAGCCAGGGACTTCCTCGCTTTCGACACCCAAATCGATGATCTCGTCGCACAAATCCAAGTGGATCGCCATGGCTTTCGACTGCAGTCGGGGGATGCTCGGCTTGGGAAGGGTCATGCTACAGGATCTGGAAGTTACCGATTCGACGACGGAAGCGGCTCGGCCACTGCCACTCTCACGAGCCTTCCACTTGCCGGCATGCACGTTCCGGGGGTGGACGTTCACTTCATGGGTGAAATCAGCGGGGACGCGAGGGCGACGTTCGACCGCAGCGGCCTCAAAGAAGGCTCGATCAAAGGGCGACTGCTGGACCTCGGCGCGAATGGCCAGCAGATCGGCGACGGACAGCTCGCCGTCGACGTGAAAGATCGCCGTTGGGAGGGCAGTGCAGCTATCGGAGAAGTCGATCCGCCGAGCTATGTCCGAATCAACAATGCCGTCTATACCGAAACTGACAAGCATATCGAGGCTCATTTCGAGGCGGTTGGCCTTCCTCTCGAAGAAGTCATCAGAGGATTTGCTCCCAATCCGAGGGATTTTCAAGAAACGCCCCGGTATCTCATCCAAACAACCAAGGGGAAGATCGCCGTGGACGCGTCGTTGACCGGCAATCTCGACCAGCCCGAGTTATCCGTGAAGTCGATCCTGCTCGATGATTTGTCCATCGGAGACCGAGCCGCCGGAAAGATCGAGGCCAACGGAACGTGGAGCAAAGGAAACTGGATCCTTCGGGCCTTGAATTGGAAAAACGAAGACACGGCGCTATCAGCAAACGGATTCATTCATGAGGGGGGCGATCTCAAGGTTGAAGGCGAACTTTCGAACTTCGACTTGACTTGGCTATCGCTCATCGCCCCATCGACCGCCTCCATGCTAGGAAAAGCCGATGTGTCGTTCGCGCTCTCGGGTCTTACGGACAATCCCGATGGCATCGGCTCGATCGGCGTCAAGGACCTCGGCTATCTTGGCTCGGATGGAAAACTCCAGAATGTCCCGATCAATGCAAGCCTTGACACGATAGAGCTTAAGAACAAGTCGATTTCGGCGTTGGGCGCCTTCTCTTACCAAGATTTTAGCGGAATCTTGAAGGCAACCGTGCCCTTCAGTGCCTTGGCCTCACCGCCTGACCATGCCGGACCGCCTGTTCACGCGCAGATCGAGCTAAAAGAGAGGAATCTGAGCGAATTCACGTCGGTCATGACTTGGATGGATCCGAAGAAGACCCAGGGCAAGTTGGGTGGCAAGATTGAGTACACCGGGTTTCCCGACGATCATCGAATCGCCGGCGCCGTCGCCATTCGTGACGCGACCCTCGCTGCGAACGGCATTGACACTTACCTCCAAGACCTCCAAGCGAAGCTGGAGTTGACTGGGTCTAAGATCCTGGTCACCGGCGCGGCGACGAGCTCTGCCGGGGGCGACATCCGCCTGGATTCGGAGGTTGGCCTCCCTGATTCGTTCGAGGGACTCAAGTCGGTTTCCGACCTCCTTCAACTCACCACGCTCAACGGCACGATCCAAGCTTCGAGATTCGAGGTCGCACAAAACCCCAATGATCGAAACAGCCGAATCGAGGGAGCGATCCAAGGGGAACTGCGGCTGGGAGGAAACCTGCTCGAGCCCACCATCTCAGGCGTGCCCGGGGAGCCGCTGGTCCTGACAAACGTTAACGCAATCATCCCCTCCGAATTCGCGGCACAGCCCGACCGCGGGCCTTCGCTCATCAATCCGCATTTCATTGGCGTCAGAGCTGTTACGAAGCAGCCGGCCAACATTCGCACGAGCAGCGCCAGCTTGGCGCTCAGCGCGGAGGGCGAGATGAACGGCACGCTCCAGTACCCGAATCTGCAATCGCTGATGAACGTCGTGAGCGGCGAATTCCGGCTGCCCACGACCAAGGTGAGCATCGAGCCCGGTGGCACTCTGAGATTCAGCTACGTGGGAACCGTGTCGAGCGAACCGACCGCTCGTCTCGAGGCGAATCTACAGGGTTCGACCTATGTGAGCGCCTTAAGGCTCAGCGATGTCATCGACCGATATCGCGTGGACCTGTTCATCACCGGGAACATCCTGGAAGAGAATGGACTCGTTATTCGCGCCTCCAGCGATCCGCCTGGGCTGACCCAAGACCAGATTCTAGGTCTGATCGGTCAAACGTCTCTGCTTGAATCGTTGACCAATACGGCGCTCAACCGTCAGTTCGGCGCCGGATTGAGTACTGCGATTTACGGCTTGGCTCTGCCGACTCTACTCAACCCGCTAACTTCATCGATTGCGTCTAACTTACAGCTGGATTACCTAAACATAGAATACAACACGTTTGATCAGATTTCGGTCGTTGCGGCAAAGTCGCTTGGTCACGGATTCACCCTCTATGGACGACGCCAGCTCAGTCCACCAACGACCGGCAAGCAGAAATACGAATTGAAGCTGACGTATCGCATCCCCTTCAAGAAGGGTGAGCTTTCGAGGGTGGCGCTCGGAATTGGGTTTGATCAGGATCGTCCTTGGAAGCTCACTTTGGATTACGGCAGGCGTTTCTAGGCCCAACGGGACCTTATTTTCAAGCCGGAGCAACGCATCGGCGCTCGAACCGTCTAAAATGATCGCATTGTCTCTCAGGAGGAGCACGACTTGTTGAGGAAGATTCTCGCGCTAACGCTGCTATTCACCGCTGCTTGCTGCACGTTAGCCCAAACAGTCGGAACGATCAAGGAGGTCATCGTCCGCGGTAATTCGGCGATCAGCCGCGATGCGATCCTTGCTGCCATGAAGAGCAAGGAAGGACGGCCCTTCGTTCAAGGGGACCTCCCGAACGATGAGAGCCAGATTAAGAACCTTGGGTTCTTTCAGGACGTCAAGGTGCTCTCCAGGGACCTCGGAGGAGACGAATGGCAGGTGATAGTCGAAGTGCTCGAGAACCCCGTGGTCAAGGAGATCCGCATCACGGGCAATACAGTTTTTCCGACAGACCAACTGCTCAAGCTGGTCACTCAGCCTGTTGGCCAGATCTATAACCTGAGAAACGCGTTACCGACGACGGACGCAATCAGCAAGCTCTACGAGGACAAAGGGTACTTCGCCCAGGTCGATATCGTGCCGCTGCCGGAATCTCCGAACACGCTCAATGTGGTAGTGGTCGAGCGCCAGGTGAAAGACATCTACATCGAGGGCCTCGTTCGGACCCGCCCGAGCATCATCCGGAAGCTGATGAAGGTCAAACCGGGTCAGGCCTACAACGAAGAAGCGTTTTCGATCGACCTCCGGCGCCTCAGCAGCACCCAGTGGTTCGAAAGTATCACGCCCAAGGTACGGGAAGCGGGCGAGATCGGTAAAGTGGACCTCCTCATGGACCTCAAGGAGGCACGCACCGCCCAAATCGGCATGGGGCTGTCCCTCGATCCGACGAGCCGACTGACCGGTTCAATCCGTTACTCCGATTCGAACTTCCACGGGTCGGGCCAGACCGTCGCCGTCACGCTCTCTCAGGACACTTCAGGCGGTGGGGCGAGCGCGGCATTCGACTATGTCAATCCGTTTTTTGACGACAAGGATTCAACGATTGCGGTCAGCATCTATTCGAGAATACAAAGCTATTTCGCAGGCACCGGATTCGGTGGCGTTGTCTCTCCGAACGACGACCGATTCGATGAGCGCAGAACCGGTGGAACCATCAGCTTCTCAAGACCGTTTGCCAAGGTCTTCTCGGGCACGATTGGTATTACTGCTCAAGCGATTAAGACGGTTAATTTGAGGACGACCGGTACGACGAACTTCATCCAACAAGACGGTTCGCTCGCCTATATGACCTTGGGCGTTGCCCGAGACACAAGAGACGTGCCGTTGGATCCCGCGCAGGGCGATTTCACTTCGCTGACCATCGAGCCCGGGGCAACGGATATCACGAAGATCGGTGGCGGTGTCAGCGATGCAGTCGACGTCCTCGGAAACCACTCGTTCGTGAGAACCACTTTCGAGTATAAGCACTTTTGGTCGAAGCGACCCAAGAAGAAGAAGCTCGAAGACGTCGCCCGAAATGTGTTGGCTTTCCGCCTGAAAGCCGGATCGATCTCCGGAACAGTACCGTTCTTCGAGCAATACTTCGCCGGTGGTTCCGACACGCTTCGCGGCTATTCGGACCAACGTTTCTGGGGAAAACAGACACTGCTCTCGACGCTCGAATATCGCATTCCCATCCAGAGATCCTTCAGCATCATCCCATTCGTCGATTACGGCGGTGCGTGGGGAGGATATGGAACGCTTAACAACTTTACGCAGAGCAAAGATTTGAAGCTCCATCTTGGATATGGAGCAGGCATAGCCTTTAGGACTCCCTTAGGAGCTATCCGGATCGATCTGGGCATTAATCAGAACGGGGGAACACGAACCCACTTGTCGATTGGTGGAAGCTTCTAAACAGGAAAGGAACTATATAAAGAATGAACTTGAAACAACGATACGGTCTTGTGCTTGGCGCGCTGGCGATAATCACCGCTGGTTTTGTGGTGAGCGGCTTCCAACCTTCTGCCGACAAATTTGGTGTGGTCGATCTTAACAAGGTCATCCAGCAGAGCGACCTAGGAAAAGCGAACACCCAAGCGCTCAACGCGTCGCTCTCGGCCCGACGCGGGCTGATGGAGTTCGTCAATACCTATCAAGTGCTGACCACCGAGCAGGCTCAGCGGTTGAGGGAGCTGACGGTGAAGGCCAACATCACCGACGCCGAAAAGGCTGAGATGGAAAAGATCAAGAACGACGTGAAGGCCTCCGATGCCAAGTTCAAAGAACTCAATCAGAAGGCCCAGCTAACTGACGCGGATCGCCAGCTGCTCCAGGATTTCAATGGGCGCGCACAGACCATGTCGAAGGTGCTCGAACGCTGGAATCAGGAGTTCACCGACGAGGTCAGCCAGCTTCAGCAACAGCTTCAGACTGCGACGGTCGACAAGGCCAGAGCGGCGGTGGGTCAAGTGGCCAAGGCCCAGGGCTTCACGGTCGTATTTGAGTCGGCGATGGCCATTTATGGCGCCAACGACCTGACCGATGCATCCGTCAAAGCAATGAATGCGAATAAATAAGACCTTTCTGCTGGTTTCGGCAAGTCTGCTCGGGGCGATCGGCTGTGGCCGGAGCCCCGAGTTGGCGTTTGTAGACCTCTCCAAGGTGCACGATTCGGATTTGTGGGAATCGCCTCAGCCTAAGCCCTTGTCTGGGGCGGCCCAGACGACAGGCATTCGTTCCGCTTTGCCTCCAGTGCCCGGGGGCCAGCTCTACTTCGCGGCCGGCGAGGACGCGCTTCGTATGGCGCGCGATGCGGTTGCCAAAAACCGCGAGAAGGCGTTCAAGCAGATTTCGGACCGCCTTTCGGATGCGGCGATCGCCGATGTGAAGCGGATCATGGACGCCCGGTTGGAGGCCATGAAGCCCGAAGAAGTGGCCTCGATCGATGCGGTCTACAGCCAGCTGCGCGCGATCTTCCTGACTTACGCGTTCCGCGCTGGTTCCGCCACATTCGATCTTGCTGGGCTGGTCGGCTTTCCGGATCCCGATCCGAAATCGAAGCGCGTTCCCGATCCGAGCGACCAATATGCTTTGAAGCGGTACGAGAAAGCGAAATCCCTGCGAACCACGATCGACACGCTGGATAGGCAGTTCTACGCCGATTTCGATTCTCGGCTCGATGCCGTTTTAGAGAAGAATCGGCAGGCGTTCGAGGACCTCAAGATCGCCATGAGCCAGTTGCTGGAGCAATACCTCGAAGAAGCTCGCCTCGAGGCGGCGCGGCTGACAGAGCAATCGACCGATGACGTGGCGTCCCAGGTAGCTCTTCGAGAGGTGCGCTTGAAGCCCGTGCCCGGCTTCAGCTTCGATGTCCCCGCCGGCCCGTCATTACGGCCGATTATCTCCGTTCCTGCCGCGGCTTTGACGGACCAAGTCCGGAATGATCTCGACATATTTGCGGGCGTGAAAGGCTATGAGCTAACCGGGAACAGAAGCACTGGGACCGATGTGACTGCAGAATTTATCCGGTGGAGAAGGCAATTCCAAGCTGGACGCTGAAATCAATCGCCGACGCGTTGGGGGGAGCATTCTCGGGCGACCCGGACTTAACGATTGAGCGGCCGGTTCCTGCAGGAAACCCGGATCCGCACGGCATCACCTTTGCCGAATCTGCGAAATACCTGGCCAAAGTTGAGGGGAGCGGCGTCGGCGCGGTCATCATTGGCCCTGCCGTTGCCGATCCGGGCATTCCGTATGTGCGTGTCGACGAGCCCCGAGCCGCTTTCTTTCAACTGCTCTTGATGGCTCAGGAGCGATTGGAGCGCTTGCAGGGGATCCATCCGAGCGCCGTGGTAGCAGCCTCGGCCCAAGTCGCTCCTTCGGCATCCATCGGTCCCGGCTGCGTCATTGAAGCCGGAGCCGTGATCGGCGACTCAGTCTGGCTGCGAGCATCCGTGTTTGTCGGTGCGAACGCCTCCATCGGAAGCAGAACGGTACTCCACCCGAACGTCACCCTCTATGAACATACGATCGTGGGCGCCGACTGCATCCTTCACGCCGGCGTCGTAATCGGGGCGGACGGATTTGGATACGCGTGGGATGGGAGAATTCAAGTCAAAGTGCCCCAAGTTGGCAGGGTGGTCATTGGCGATAATTGTGAGATTGGAGCGAATACTTGCATTGATCGGGCCACTTGCGGCGAAACGATCGTTGGTCCGGGTACGAAATTAGACAATCTCGTGCAGATTGGGCACAACGTCTTGGTGGGTAAAGACACGGTTATCGCTTCGCTTGTCGGAGTCAGCGGCAGCTGTGAAATCGGCGATCGCGTGACGGTCGCCGGGCAGGTCGGCATGAACGATCATGTCCGAGTGGGGGACGACGTGACCCTTGGAGGCAGGACTGGAGTGGTCGACGACATAACCGAGCCTGGGGCATATTTCGGCACGCCGGCTCTGCCAGTCCGCGAAGGGTTGAGGCAACTTGCGGTGCTGCGAAGGCTTCCGGAGTTGCTGGAACGAGTCAAAGTCCTGGAAGCCGAA
>JAYROD010000022.1:0-3076 GCA_041911835.1 Fimbriimonadaceae bacterium
AGGAGCCGCGTTCGGAACGCTCAACCGTACTTCGTTTGTTCGGGAAGGGTCCTCGGGCGAGTCTGTTGGACTTGGAACGAAAAGTCACTGGCACCAACATCTCGATTCGTCGCCAGGTCGTAGAGATTGACGGCAGCACCTGGATCGTTGTTGACTCAGTCGCGGGCGAGGCGGAACGTACCGTCGATCGGATCTGGACCACCATGCCGGAGACGCAACTGCAGCGAGTAAGCGATCGCGAATACCTGATGACGGACACCACTGTGCCCGCAGTGGCGAGAGTCAGCTTTCTTGGAGAGCTTTCGGCACCACCGCAAGTCAGAACCGGCGAGGTTGATCCCTTTTCAGGCTGGATCGTTCGAGGCGTCCGTCCCACACCCGCCCCCTCGTTTCAGGTCCGGCAACGGGGCCCCGGCCTTGCGGTAACCGTACTCACGATCGGCGACCAAAGTAGAGAAGTCCCGATGCTTGAGAAAGGCCTTCAGGAACCTGATAACTGGAGCGTTGTTTTCCGTGATTCGAAGTCGCAACGTAGCGTGCAGCGCATCGGAGAGCGTCTGACGGGGTCGAGTCCATCCGGCGGCGATTTCGAAGTCCAGTTATCGCCTGTCGCACCGGATGCCGTGGCGCAACGGCAGTACATCGTTACGGCCTTTCAGAAAGCTGCGCGCAAGTATCCGAAGCACAGGGAGCTGACGTACTACCGCTACAAGCTCTCTTGGCTGTTCCTGGGACTGATCGTTGCGCAGGAGCTCAGCATCTTCGCGATTCGCAGGTGGAGCGTGACGGCGGGCTACGCACTGCGCGCTGCGGCAACGACTTCGTGGATTGTCGTTGGCCTTGTAGCCTTCTTCATTTATTTGCGGTAGCGATCTCTTCTCTTGACCGCGCCATGTGCGATCAACCCGTAGCGAGGCCCAGGAGTGCTCCTTCCCCGCGTACCTATTAGCGCGATTCCAGGCGGTCAAAGCAAGAGTCCGATGCGTCGCGTCCTCCTCATCGCGTATCACTTTCCCCCACTCCTTGGTAGCAGCGGGATCCAGCGAACGCTCCGGTTTGCGCAGTACTTGCCCCAATTTGGATGGGAGCCGTTCGTGTTGACCGTGTCGCGGAACGCGCTCTTCTCTACCGACCCTACCGCCGAGGGGGACCTTCCGAAGGGATGCTCGGTGATCCGGGTACCATGCCTCGATGCGCAGCGTCACCTTTCGGTGTTTGGCTATTACCCGCATTGGTTAGCGGTGCCAGACCGGTGGGCCAGCTGGTCAGTCTTGGGGCCCGGCGTCGCCGCGCACGTTTGCAGGAAGAACGGGATTGATGCTATCTGGAGCACCTACCCTATTGCCACCGCACACCATATCGCCGCCAAGGCAGCGGAGCGAACGGGACTGCCATGGGTAGCCGATTTTCGCGATCCGATGATCGACGACGGCTTCCCTTCGATTCCAGCGCAACGCAAGAGCTTTGCTTCGATCGAAGCACTCGTCTGTTCCCGGGCGGACCGCTTGGTATTTGTCACGCGCTACGCATGCGCTGCGTACCAGCGGAAATATCCGACCACCCCGCCGAGCCGATTCGCGGTAATCGAGAATGGCTACGACGAATCGGTCTTTGCATCCATACCCAGACTGGATCCGCCGAAAGGGCCTCGCCGTCTGGTGTTCCTGCATAGCGGTGTGATCTACCCACACGAACGCGATCCGACTGCTTTCTTCGATGCGCTCGCCCTTCTTCGAAAAAAGGGACTTGCATCACCGAACGACTTTATCGTTAGGTTTCGCGCCGCAGTGAATGAGGATCTCCTTCGACAACTCGTGGTTGAGCGGAGGATTGAAGACTGGATCGAACTTACCGCTCCGGTCGATTACCGGAGCGCTCTTCAGGAAATGATGCAGGCGGATGCGCTGCTTCTCATGCAGGGACGAGTCTGCAATGAGCAGATCCCCGCGAAACTGTACGAGTACTTGCGCGCGTATCGACCGATCATCGGGTTGGCGGATCCGGACGGGGCCACTGGCGGTACATTGCGGGAACTCGGCGTCAAATTCTGTGCTCCACTCGAAGATGTCGAGAAGATCGCTAGTTCGATCCACGACGCCCTCCTCGCATTTCGAGCCTCGAAGATCGAACCGGTTCCGCTGCATGTCGCTGCGCGCTTTTCACGGCAGGCGCTTACTGAAACTTTGGCGCGATTGCTGGACGAATTGATGGCCGATCATCCGAATCCGCAATTGTTGGGCTCGGGAAAGTTAGCGAAGTAGCCGATCACCTATGTCAAGCATCATCATTTTGGAGTGTTGCGGGGCCTGCATCGCTCATAGAGAATGTCTGCATTGACCGTACGAACGACTGACCTGCGCGAGCAGCCGCAGGCGCCGGACTGGTGGCATTTGCTGGCAGGCGAAGCGCCGAACGTTTCCGCTTTTCTGTTGCCCGCGTGGGTCAATACCTGGCTTGCGAGCTACGGCAGCGCATTCCGCGGGCGGTGGGTATCCTTCTGGGTTGCCGATCGCTGCGTCGCCGGCGCCCTCCTGCTGGATCGATGGGGACGGGTTGGGCCCGTTCCGATCCGCCTTGCGACGGTGAATACCGCGGCAGAGGATGCAGAGGAATCACCGTGGATCGAGCACAACGACGTGCTGTGCCTGCAAGGGATGGAAGGCGTCGTAGCGAGTGCTCTATCCGACCTCTTGCGCAACACTCCGTGGGACCGCCTGTTATTGAACGGTTACCGACCCGGCGGGGTCATGGCACAGTTGGGCGATGTCAAGGGAGACTGGCATGCAGAAACCGAGTGGAAATCTTCCCCCTACGTCGATCTAGCTTCACTTGATGATCGCGGGATCGAGCCGGCCTTGTCCAGCAATTCCAGATCGCAGATTCGCAGAAGCATCAAACTATACTCGGCACGCGGTGAGCTGCGCGTTGCAGCCGCAGAAAGCGCAGACGAGGCAAAAACATTCCTTCATGAACTCGCCCTTCTTCATCGGAAGGGCTTCTCCCAAAGGGGGCGCGAGGGAGGATTCAGGACGCAGCGCTTCATTCACTTCCACAGGGCTTTGATCGACAGCCTCTG
>JAYROD010000023.1:0-1768 GCA_041911835.1 Fimbriimonadaceae bacterium
CCGACAGCGAGCACGCGCTTGTTCTTCGTGCTGATCGCCACAACGGTTGGCTCGGCGAGCACGACGCCTCGACCCCTACGATAAACGAGGATGTTGGCGGTCCCCAGGTCGATTCCAATCTCAGGAACGACTCGCAAAGTTAGGTTGGCTCACTTGGGGAGAAGACACGCTCCCACTCGCTCTGGGGAATCCGTTCGATTTGTGCTCCGAGCGAGGTCAGAATCTGCTCGAACCGCTCATATCCTCTGTCGATGAAGTGGACGTTCTTGATAACGGTCTCGCCTTCGGCGGAGAGCGCCGCGACCGCGAGGGCTGCGCCCGCGCGAAGATCGCTGGCCTCCACGATCGCGCCCTTCAATTGGGACACCCCGTCGATAACCGTGGCACGACCTTCGAGCCGCATTTTGGCGCCCATTCGGTTGAGCTCGGCGATGTGGCCGATCCGGCTTTCATAAATGGTTTCTTCGACGATGCTCTGGCCAGATGCGACCGCCAACTGCGCGGCAAACGGCTGCTGCATGTCGGTGGGAAATCCGGGATAGGGCATGGTCTTGACGCGAATGCCTTTGAGCCTTCCCGGCGCCGAAACGCGGACCCAGTCGGCACCCTCTTGGGCGTCGGCGCCGGCCTCACGCAGTTTGTTGATAAGCGCCGTTTGGTGTTCCGGCATGATGCCGTGGACGGTGACGTCTCCGCGGGTAATGGAGCCGGCAAGCAGGAAAGTTCCCGCTTGGAGCCGGTCGGCCGGTACACGGAACTCGCAGGCCTGGAGTTTCTCACATCCGATGATCGTGACGGTGCTCGTGCCCGCTCCTTCGATCCGCGCGCCCATCCGGTTGAGGAACTCCGCCAAAGTGATGACTTCAGGTTCGATGGCCGCGTTCTGGATGACCGTAACGCCGCGAGCCATCGATGCGGCGGACATGAGGTGCTGCGTAGCGCCGGCGCTGGGGAAGTCGAGGTAGATCTCCGCGCCCCTCAGCTCGTGAGTTTCCGCTGTGTAACAGCCATGAGCCAACTCAACCCTTGCGCCGAGAAGGGCGAGGCCCTTCAGGTGGAAATCGACGGGCCGCGCCCCGATCCGGCACCCACCCGGAGCGGGCAGCTTGGCTTTGCCTAGCCGAGCCAGCAGCGGGCCGAGCAGATAGAACGAAGTTCGGATCGGGCGGACGCTTTCCTCATCCGCTTCATAACCCGTCAATTCTGTGCAGTCGACGAAGAGAGTTCCTTCGCGCCATTGGCAAACGGCGCCGAACTGCTCCAGCAGCTTGATCTTGTGGTGGATGTCGGAGACGTTAGGAACGTTGTGCAGGACCGCCTGCCCTTCACCTAGCAAAACCGCTGACAAGATCGCCAGGGCCGCATTCTTGCTCCCGGGCACGTCAACCTCGCCCCGAAGGGGCGTCCCTCCTGTAATTCGCAGAACGTCCATAGCTGAATTCCTTCCGTGGAATAAGTTGGCTTCCGTTAAATTGCGGATATCAAAAAGACGAACTCAATTGTACCGGAATCGCAGGCTTTGCGATGAATTCCGTTCGGAATTGTAAAGATGCGGCTAAAATGCTGTCTAGGACCGCTCCATGTTGGCGGCCCAAGACGTTATTTACGATAAGGGATGGAAGAGATTCGCATCGCCAGGGATATGTTCGCATCGTGGACGCCCTCTTGGGCGGGTACGAGGATACGCGTCGCCAAACATTGTCGCCCTGGGGTCTGCCCGCCTGAGTGCGCAGGCCCTTTTTCTTTGCCGAATTTCGGTAGAGGGAGG
>JAYROD010000024.1:0-8634 GCA_041911835.1 Fimbriimonadaceae bacterium
AAGCTCAGAAGGACCTCAACGAGGCGCTCGCTCGGGACGTCCAAGATCCGATCGTTCAACTCCTGCTCGGTGAGCTCGCTCTCGAAAAAGGGGAGCCTGAAAAGGCGATCGAACCCTACCAGACGGCCATGGGCAAAGAGGATACTTTCGAGGCACGGCTCGGCCTCGGAATCTGCTTCGGCCTAACGGGCAATGCTCGTGGCGCCGCTGACGCATTCAACAATCTTCCTCACGCGAGCGACGACGAGGTCTTCGACGGCTATGAGCGCGCGATACGGTTGCTAGACGTCGAGACCGATAAGCTGGCCGCGGACCTGCGCGATGCCATGCAGAAGCTTCATCTCAAGCCAAACGATGCCGGGACGATCGAGAAGCTCGACACCAAGCTTAAGCTTGCTCAGTCGCTTTCTGCGCTCATTTCGGCTCTTCCCTGCCCCAAGATGCACGCCGCTTCGCAGCAGCGGCGAGATTTGGCCCACAAATTGCTGGTTCAGTCCACTGAGCAAATTCTTGAGTTCGCCAAATCCGGGGACGAGGATGCCGGCGCCGAGGCCTTGCTCAGTCTGGGCGAAGCCATGAAGCAGATCGGGACCATCCGCAAGCAGTTTGGGTACGAAAAGGTTTCTGGCTCCGCCGCATCGGGCAGCTAGATGAACGACCTCTTACAACTCGCCGGGTGGTTTTCCATCCTCTTCGCGGCTTCTTTCGCCGCGGCCTATCTCCTGACGAAGCGCAGAGCGGCCCTTCGCGGGCGAGGCTTCTTTGTCGCCCCCGATACGGCCATCCGACTATCCGGCCCCTCGGGCAGCTTTCGCAGCCGGTTTCTCCACGCAGACAAGTCCAGCTGGATGATCTCGGCTCCCCTTCAACGGGATGCGTTCGTCCCGTTGCGGATCGGAGAAGGATTGTTAGTGCAGGCTCCAGGCGCTGGGGGCGTTTGGATGTTCCGAACGACCGTTATCGACCGGCAGATGGAAGGGCATTTATTGGTTTTGGCGCGGCCGGAACATCCGCATCTCGTCGACCGTCGGGCCCATCCTCGGCTAACCGACGTACGCGGCGCATCGATCAGGTTGAACGGCGACCCCGCGGAATTGATCGATTGCTCGCAGAACGGCGCCTGTGTGCTCACCGACACGCCTCTGGCAAACGGAGACGACATCGTGCTGGACCTTCATGCCGATCTCGGCGAGGCGCGCGGCTGGGCTCTCGAGTGCGCACCGCTGCGTGGTGTAGACGGCCGGCGAACCATTCGGATCGCCTTTTCTGAGCCGGTTCCCGCCCTGGGTCAAAAAAAGAAACTCCTCCGCAGTTAAGCGGAGGAGCTTTTCTTGAAGCCGCTTTTCGTGCTTCGAGTTGACTCGGAAGGAGGATATGCGTCACTGTTTTCAACGCGCCTCTCAACAATATGGTTCCCAACCTCTGGGGCCAATCGTAAATTGTCACCTTTGACGCCAAACCTACCGTTTCTGGCCCCTCTCCGTTACCGTTCCGCGCCGCGAAACGTCGCTACGGGGACAGGCTCAGCGACTGCCATCGGGTCCTCGCGATACACCTGAAAGTCCGCCCATTCGCCAGGGAGAAGCGAAGCGCTTTCATCAAAGTCGCGATTGGCGACGGCTCCCATTCCCGTGTATGCCGACACTGCCGCCTCGCGGCTGATGTTCTCCGAGGGATCGAATCCTTCGGGCCGCATGACCGCCGCGAGAATGCCGTCCCAAGGGTTTCCGCCGACGATGGGCCGGTCCGAACTGAAGCTCAGCGGAACGCCCGAAGCCATGACGCTTTTGAACCTTTCAAGGTGAGCGGATCGCTTGGGGCCGAGCTGACGGCGATAAGAATGGGCGAATCGGATGAGGAATTCCGGCTGCATCGAGCAGTGACAGCCCATCGACGCCATGCGGTCGATTTGGGCGTCGCTCAGGATCATGGCATGTTCGATCCGGTGCCGGGCCGGGTCGTCGAGCGCTTCGTAGGCATCCATCACAAGGTCGGTCGAGCGGTCTCCAATCGAATGAATAGCGAGCGAAAATCCGGCATCATGGGCCGTCCGAACCATCTCTTTGAACTTTTCCGGCTCATAAATGAGCGTCCCGTGGCCGCCATCCGGAAACGTCCCGTATGTCGCGGCGGTCGCCGACCCAATCGCTCCATCGGCAAAGATTTTTATCCCTGCCAGACGACACCGATCTGGACCCATTCCCAGAGTGCGCTCGCGCAGACCATCGGCGCCAATACCGCGCGGGCCGAAGACGGCGCCCCACTGAGCGTAGAGCCGCAGCCGAATCTTGCAGCCGGATTCGCTGGCGAGTCGGTAGGCTTCGAGTTCCATCGGAAGGCTCCATCGACCCGTCATCATGTCGCTGGCGCAGGTGACACCAACTTTGGCCATCTGCTCACCGGCCCGAAGGATCGCATCAACCATTTGTTCGAGCGTTGGCGCCGGGGCGGCGGCGGTGACGAACTCATGGGCTCTTTCGAGCAGGACGCCATTCAGCCGACCGGTAGCGTCCCGCACATACTCGCCACCTTTTGGGTCCTCGACGTCGGGCTGGACTCCGGCCATCCTCAGCGCAGCGGAATTGGCCACACTGGCGTGGCCATTCACGTGTCGCAATAGGATCGGGCGTTCGGCGCTAATCGGATCGAGTTCGGCAAGAGTCAGGTGAACGCCGTCGAAAAATCGGGTTTGATCGTAGTGGACGGCATGGAGCCACTCGCCGACTGGGAGTTCGCCGTGGCGTTGCCTAACCGCGTCCAGGACGTCTTCTCGCGATGTACAACCGCCCAAGTTCAGCTTCTGCAGGTCGAGGCCTGTCGGCAGGATGTGGCAATGCGAGTCGATGAAGCCGGGAAGCAGCCAATGGCCGCGAAGGTCTTCCCATTCGATCTCTCCGGCCGGCGGTGCACTCTCGGGAGCCCCTCGCCACTCGACCGTTCCATTGTCGGTGATCATGCTCTCCGTCTCGCCGCTGAGAGCCCATCGGAAGTTGGCCCAACCTCTACGCATTCAGAATCTCCTTGACCGCTCGCTCAGCGCTTTCCAACGCACCTTCGATGAACCCGTTCCACCGTTGTGCCGTGTGTTCACCGGCGAAGTGCACGCCCTCGTGCTGGACCCAGGCGTCTGCGCCATACGCGGTCAGATATCCGGGGTCGAGACGGCTGAAGGCGCCCCTTGAGAACGGATCTGAAATCCAGTCATGCACCCAGCCTTCTACGAATGATTCCTTTGCTTCGGGCCAGATGACAGCCAGGTCGGCGACGGCGATTCCCAGCGGATCGGGAGCTTCCAGCAATTCAATTGCTCCCAGACCACAGATATACGCGTTCAAAATCGCATCTTCCCCCATCGACCCGTCCCACACTTGTTGAAATCTGCGATTGGCGATCAGTCGGCTTTCGCTCCAGAATTTCCTTCTGAATCGCATCGCCAGCTTGACGGCCCTGCCCATGCTTCGACCACGAATCGCAGCTGCCCGCTCTCTGCAAAGCGATGGTTTAAATTCGATCTCGCCGAGGCACGGAGGAGGCTGCGTCAGAACCACTTTCTGAGCTTCGACATCCACTCCGTCGAACCACAAGCGCCAGCCCTCCGAGAAACGCTCGAGCGACGTGAGGCGGTGGTTTAACCGAGGTCTTGCGCGAAGCGCCGAACTCATCGCACCAAAGACGCCGTTCCAACCACCTTTCACCCGATACGCGCTCATGGCTGCGTCCTCTCTCCCTTGATAAGCCTGTTGGCCGAGGAGCCATCCGAGGGCGCTGAGGGTGTTGGTGTCATCGCCTTCGTCTGATCGAAGGCGCGTTTCGAGCCACCACCGAGCCCTTGGCGTCGATGCATAGGTGTCCAACATTTCGGATAGTGTCGAATGGTCGAGTCGCTCGCGGATCGGCGCCGATCCGAGGGACAGGAGCGACTCCGAAGTCCAATTTGCCAGCTCAATTTCAGCCTGGGCTGCATCGGGCCACAAGTGATCTTCTGTGGAAGACTCCTCCCCGAATACAACCGCTCCGGGCCATTGCAAGGGCTCCTCTTTCGCGATTCCCAATTCATCCAGCAGGGACAAGACGCGCCGGTGATCCGAGTCGATCCACTCTCCGCCGGCTTCGTACGCCGGACCGGCGTCGAGTGACCGCGTCCAAAGTCTTCCGCCGAGGCGGTCGCGTGCTTCAAAGAGATCAACCTCCACCCCGGCGCGTTCGAGCAGCATGGCTGAGCGCATTCCGGCTGCTCCGAGGCCGACGATGGCAACCCTCATCGCCGGGAATCGCGCTCCCTGGCTTGGCGTGACGCGCGGACTGCCACGTCGGCGCCGAGCAGCAGCGCCAAGACGATGCCCAGAACGACCCGGATCGGAGTGGAAGCTTCTTGCTTAATGGCGTAAAGCAGACCCGCGAAGACGGCAAACGCCGATGCCATCAAATAGGCGCTCGCCCCTTTCGAGCGGATACGGAAAAGCCACACGACGATCATCAGTGCGCAAACGAGCATCGCCGCGCTGAGAAAGAGCTGATAGTACTCACCCAACGCCGGCCCCCTGCGATGTCAGTGCAACAATCTCTTTGGCTGACCGAACCGGCACAAGTACCCGACCTCCTTCACGGCTCGGCCAATCCTCTTCCCCGGCAACCTCGATAACCGTTTCGAGCGCAGCCGGAATCTGATCGAGTTGGCCAGGACGGCAAAGCACCCAGCCGGTGGGAACGTTTTTCAACCCGTCGCCCAGAACCCTGGCGTCCCACGGCCGGACATCGACCCCGAAATGATCGACATGACCGTTTGCAGTCAATTCGTTCATGGCCTGGGTCATCCCTTGACGCTGCGCCATGCTTGCATCGGGAGACACCTTCAGAAAACAATAGTCCAGCTTTGGGCGGCCGATCGCCGAGAGGAACTGGATCACCTCGGATTCGACGAACATTGCCGCATGGCTGGCCGACGGCGCTCGCTCGATGTGGGGGTCGCCAACCGCCATGACATGCACATCCGATCCGCGGAGCCAGCCTCCCAAAAATCCCGGTTGGCTCGAAATGTCGATGACGGCATTGGCGGCGCGGGCCGCTTCAGCCACGCGCGTGGCCACTTGCTCGTCAATCGGGAAGCCGTCGAGTTGCAGGCTGAGCCAGATTCGTGGCTTCAACGGCGCACCAACTGGTCGGCCAGCGTGAAGGCGAAAAGCCCCAGGGAGACGAACCCGTTTAATGTGAAGAACGCCAAATTGACTCGAGAGAGATCGGTGGGCTTCACGAGAGACTGCTCGTAAATCAGCAGCAACGCGGCTGCGGCGATCCCCGCGAAATAGAGCGGCCCCGCCGAGACCATCAGTCCTCCCCAAACGAGACACGCGACGGCCGCAAAATGGCAAAGCCGACTGACGCTGAGCGCCTTGCGTTTGCCAAACCTTTCGGGGAGCGAACGGAGCTGCTGCTGCTTGTCGAATTCTTCGTCTTGCAGGCTGTAGATGATGTCGAAGCCGGCGGTCCAAAAGGCGACGGCGCCGGTGATCGGCACAATCGTCCAACTCAGCGTGCCTGTTGTGGCGATCCAAGCCGCGGCCGGCGCAATGCCGAGGCTGAGTCCTAGCACGAAATGACAGAGAGCGGTGAACCGTTTGGTTACGCTATAGCCCAGGGTGACCAGGAGCGCCACCGGACTGAGTTCGAGCGCAAGGCGATTGAGCATTGCCGCACTCAGAACGAAGATCGCGCAACTGATCCAGAAAAACAACGCCGCCTGCCGCATTTCCAGGAGGCCCGCCGGAATCGCCCGCATTCTTGTTCGTGGGTTGATGGCGTCGATCTCGCGGTCAGCGATGCGATTGTATGCCATGGCGGCGCTTCGGCACGAGACCATTGCGACTACGATCCAGCCGAAAATCCAGCCGCCTGGCCAAGGCGATCCGTATGCAAGTCGGGAGGCCCACATCATGCCGATCATAGCGAACGGCAAAGCGAAGATCGAGTGCTCGATCTTGATCATTTCGAGGTAAACCCGTACCGCTTTCCATCCGCGCTCCGCCGTGGCCATCCTCGAGAATTCTACTTGCTGGAGGGCTCCGCCGGTTCGTCATTGGAAGTTCAGAAGCACAAAGACGTTCATGATCCCTCAGTTCTATTACCACCCTCGAATGCTGGGCTACGATTTCGGCCCTCGGCATCCGCTCAAGCCCATGCGGCTTGAGCGGGCGGTCGCGCTTCTGGAGGATTTGGGGAACCTGCAGCCGATCGATCCGGGAAAGGGAATGATCGGGGATGTGCTGAGAGTGCACGGCGCCGGCTACGTGGAGGCCGTTCGATCGATCAGCTCGGGCGTGCCGCTCGTCGGAGGGCAGGCGGAGCGTTATGGATTCGGCTCTGTCGACAACCCGCCATTTCCTGGAATGTTCGAGGCTTCTCTCGCGTATGTTGCCGGAAGCGCGCGCGCGGCCGAAGCGGTGCGGGGCGGCGAGCCGCTGGCTTTCGGATTGGCTGGCGGGCTCCACCACGCGCAACGCGAAAAGGCGAGTGGGTTCTGCATCTTCAACGACGCTGCCATCGCCATCGACATCTTGCGTGAGCGGTTTTCCCGCGTCGCCTATGTCGACATCGATCTTCACCACGGCGACGGGGTCCAATGGCTGTTTTACGACGATCCGACAGTGCTGACTTGCAGCATCCATGAAACTGGTCGGTCGCTCTATCCAGGCACCGGTTTCGTCGAAGAGACCGGGGCGACGTGGACAAGCCTCAACGTGCCGCTGGTCGCCCACACGACCGGCGACGTATGGCTGTGGGCATTCGAAAACTCCATATTGCCCGCATTGGATCGGTTCAAACCCGATGCCATCGTGCTCCAGATGGGCACCGATCCCCATTTCTCAGATCCGCTCGGCCACCTCGACGTGGCTGCCCAGGAGTGGCTCGAGGCGGTCAAGTCGATCCATCGGCTGCAAAGGCCCATGGTCGCGTTGGGAGGCGGCGGTTATTCGGAAACCGCAGTGCCCAGAATGTGGGCATCCGCTGTGCTGTCCCTTTCAGGTATCGCCTATGACGATACGATTCCGGTCGCACACAATCTCAACGGACATATGCAGACCTTTGCCGATCCTGAATTGCCTCAGCCGAGGGGCTCTGGACGCGAAGAGGCTGAGCGGATCGTGCGGCTTCTCGATTCACTGTTGCTCGACAACATCCCGACACCATGACCCGGCGACGAAGAATTCGCCACAATGAGAGCGGAGATTTTCGTTGACTGTTGCGATCGTGGGGTTGGGGGTGATCGGAGGGTCCGTCGGGCAAGCGCTTGCCTCGTCGGGCTTCGTGAAGCGCGTCGTCGGGTTTGACCGTGATCCCGAAGCGTGCTCGGAGGCACTCCAGTTTGGGTGCGTGCCGGAGGTCGCCGGTTCTTTGGAGGACTTGCGGGAAGCCAACGTATGGCTTCTCGCCGTTCCGCCGTCCGAAGTGCCGGGCGTGCTCCGTCGTCTTGCCGACATCTCGAAACCGAGCGCGGTTGTTACCGATTGCGCCAGCGTCAAGGGTGCGATCGTCGCCGGTCTGCCCGAAGCGCTGGAGACCCGATTCGTGGGCGGCCACCCAATCGCCGGGAACGCCGGACGTGGCGCTCGATATGCCAGCACGGACCTTTTCGACGAAGCCGTTTGGGTTTTGACGCCGACGCCTCGGACCGATCCGGATGCCATGCTGACGGTCGAGGAACTCGTGCGGGACTTGGGCGCCACTCCCGTTACGATGACCCCGGAGGAGCATGATCGCCACGCGGCCGTCCTCAGCCATCTTCCCCACCTCTTGGCTTCCGCTTTAATCCTCCAATCGGAGTTCTTGAGTTTTCCAAACATGGCGGGAGGCAGCTGGCGGGACTTGACCCGAGTCGCCGGCGCAAACCCGCAACTCTATGCCGACATCTTTGTTCAAAACCGCCACGTTCTCCTCGCCGCGATCGAAACGATGCGCGAGCAGCTGAGCGCATTCGCCAAGGCGATCAACGCCGGGGATCGGGATGCGCTCGAGCGCATTCAAGAGGCCGCTTACAAATTGAAGCACGATCGCGAGCGCGAATGGATCTGACGGTCAGCCGAGTCGCGTGTTTGAGAGGAGTGCTTCGTCCGGCTTCCGACAAGTCGCTCACCCATCGCGCCTACTTGCTCGCCGCAAGCGCGTCCTCCGATTCCGTCGTTCGCGAGCCGCTCCGATCGCAAGACTGCCAGAACACGCTTCAGGCGATAAGTCAGCTAGGGGCAAAGTCCGCAAGCATCGTTCCAGAGCAAATTCGAATCCGACCGGCTGCGGAATGGTCTAGCCCGGGCGACCCGGTCGATTGTGGTAACAGCGGCACGACTATGCGTCTGCTCAGCGGCCTCATCGCTTCGCGTCCGATCGAAGCCGTACTCACCGGCGATGAGTCGCTCTCTAAGCGTCCAATGAGCCGAATCGCGGAACCGCTCCGGCAAATGGGCGCCCAAATCAAGGGTGATTTTGCGCCGCTCCATATCGTGGGAGGAGCGCTCAAGGGAATCGAACATCGCAGCTCGGTTGCCAGCGCCCAAGTCAAGAGTTGCCTGCTCCTTGCCGGTGCGCGTGCGCAAGGCGAAACCTGGGTGATCGAGCCAAGCCTCAGCCGCGACCACACCGAGC